>NZ_NHZE01000044.1:0-119103 GCF_002207995.1 Pantoea sp. VS1 | reverse complement strand
CGGTTGCGGTTTTGGTAGCGGCGCAATTTATTGCGCGATGAATCGCGCCGCTACAAATGTTATGCGGCCTGCAGTTACCTGCATTAATACGAAGCAGCCAATCTGCGAAATAATTTGTGCTAGCGCAAGGCGGCAAGCCTGGGAGTCCCCGGGAGCATACATTAGTATGTGATCGGGGCGAGCAGGCGCAGCCAACGCCGCGATAGTGCAAAGTATGAAGCAGAACTAGCGTTCGTCGCGCCGTCCGCCGACTGCCGCCCAGATCCGGCGCACATGCACGGTCACTTCTTCGCGGTCGTGATACAGCTGGCGCGCCTGGATCTGCGCGTTTACGCCCTTCTCCTTCAGCGCCGCGTCCATCATTGCCAGGTTCTGCGTAACTTCTTCATAGCGCTTTTTCATTGGCAGCTTGAGGTTGAAGATCGCCTCACGGCACCAGCCGTTGACCAGCCATTCGGTCATCAGGCTGGCGACGCGCACCGGTTTTTCCACCATGTCGCACACCAGCCAGCTGATGTTGCTGCGCGGCGGGCGGAATTTGAACCCATCTTCGCGGCAGTGCGTAACCTGTCCGGTATCCATCAGGCTTGGTGCCATCGGGCCGTTATCCACCGCGTAGACCCACATGCTGCGCTTCACCAGCTGATAGGTCCAGCCGCCGGGGCAGGCACCGAGATCGACCGCATACATGCCGCTGCCCAACCGTTCATCCCACTCATCGGCCGGCACGAACACATGGAATGCTTCTTCCAGCTTCAGCGTAGAGCGGCTTGGCGCATCGGCCGGGAACTTCAGGCGCGGAATGCCCATGTAAAACGGCGAGTTGTTGTGAGGCAGCGAATAACCAACGTAGCAGGTGCCCGGCGCGATAAAGAACACATGCACCACCGGACGTTTATTGCTCTCATAATTCAGCAGGATTTTGCTGTCGCGCAGGCTGGCGCGCAGCGGTACCGTCAGCTTGCGGCAAAATTTGGTCAGCTCTTTGGCTTCATTGGTGTCGGGCACTTCAACGCGCAGCTCGCCGCCCTTCTCCACTACGCCGCTCAGCATGCCGACGATCGGGGTAATACGATCTTCTGGCGGGAGATCGCGCAGCAGCTCGCCCACCACCAGCATTTGCCGGGCAAAAATCAGCTCCGCGAACGGCAGCGTGGCGATCAGTTTTTCCGCCTCTTCCGGCTGATAGCACTCAAACAGCACGTAACCGGCGTCATCTTTAACACGCGGAAAACCGTAGATTTCGCGCTCCGCTGCTTTGGCACTGATTTCTGCCGCACACTCTTTCTCAAATCCCGGACGGCAATAGAGTAAAACTTTATTCATGGCGATCTGCCTTTCGTTTCAGACGCAGCGCGCCAATCAACATCAAAAACCAGCCAATCAGGAAGCACAGGCCTCCAACCGGCGTAACAAACACCCAAAACTTCAGGTGCGACAGCGCCAGACAATACAGGCTGCCGCTGAACAGGACGATACCCAGCGCCATCGCGGCGCTACTCCAGTAAAACCAGATATTGGCGCGACGCAGCATCGCTGCGCCAATACCGATAATCGCCAGCGTATGATACGCCTGATATTCAAGGCCGGTATGGATCCACGCCATCTCGGCCGCGCCGAGCGCTTTGCTCAGCACGTGCGCCCCAAAAGCACCAAACGCCACCAGCAGAAAGCCGCTGATGGCGGCAAATATAAACATGGCACGACTGGACATTCATTTATCCTCAAGGTGAAACCGCACATCACTGTGCGGCAGGCAACGCGTTAGTGATCGTAGCGGAAGCGGAATTTTTCTTGTTCAGTTGCGGCTTTTTCCAGAATCCACTGCCGAAAGGCGGCTATTTTACCCAGTTCTGCCTGGCTGTCATGACAAACCAGATAAAAAGCATTTTTACTCACTAAGACATCGTTGAAAGGACAGACCAGACGTCCGGCCTCAATTTCACTCTGCGCCATCACGTTATTGGCCAGCGCCACGCCCTGGCCGTGGATCGCCGCCTGCAGCACCATGGCGCTGTGGCTGAAGATCGGCCCCTGCTGAACGTTAATGTGCTGCAAGCCCAGCTGACGAATATAGGATTGCCAGTCACGGCGCGAGGCGTCATGCAGCAGCGTGAAATGCGCCAGATCGGCCGGTGATTTGAGCGGATTGTCGCCGGTCAGCAGCAGCGGCGAGCAGACCGGCAGCAGATATTCGGCATACAATTTCTCTACCCGCAAACCGGGCCAGTTGCCGCGGCCGTAAAAAATCGCCACGTCGACATCGTCGGCCAGCTTCTCCTCATCACGGTCCACCGCCTGGATACGCACATCAATGCCCGGATAAGCCAGATTAAAGCTGGAGAGGCGCGGAACCAGCCACTGAATGGCGAAACTCGGCAACAGGCTGACGGTGAGTGCCCCTTTGGCACTGCGCGCCTGCAGTTTGCGCGTGGCATCGTTCAGTGCCGAAAAAATCTCTTTGATATCGAGATAGTAGCTTTGGCCCTCTTCGGTCAGTAACAGCGAACGATTGCGCCGGCGAAACAGCTTGAGACCGAGAAAATCTTCCAGCGATTTAATCTGATGGCTGACAGCCGCCTGGGTGACAAACAGCTCCTCAGCGGCTTTGGTGAAACTCAAATGACGGGCCGCAGCGTCGAAGACGCGAAGAGCATTAAGCGGCGGAAGGCGTTTTGACATGGTTTTCCGTACCCGGATTGACAGCGTAACACTGCAACTTATACAAAGTCGTTACGTATTAGATTTTTTAATCCGAGACATTATAATTTGTCCGTTGAGGAAGCTCCAGCAAATACCTATAGTTGCCGCACTTCCTGAGCCGGAACGAAAAGATTTCTGGAAACGTGCGAGAGATCGCAGACTTTTAGAGAGCTTTTGGCTTGTGGTCGTGATGTTGTGTTTGCATTTTGATCTGACGATTGCAGATCAAACTTTTAATTCCTGTAGATTTACCCTGTCTGTCCATAGTGATTTTAAATAGCACCGCAAATTGCGGTGCTTTTTTTTACCTGCTAACCGGGCTTACTGGCCCATTTCCACCATCTCTTTCACATCTGAGCGGTTAATCTGCTGCTCGTTGCCATTGGCATCTTTATAGCTGATCATACCGGTTTCATCGTCAACTTTTGGTTTGCCATCCGCAACAATGGTGCGACCATCATTGGTATGCATGACGTAGTTGCTGGAACAGGCGGCCAGGGTAAAGGCCATGGTGCACACGGCCAGCACTGCGGCGAGTTTATTCATCTTCTATCTCCTTGCAGATTGATTGCATTAAACCACCCGCGTGCGCTGACCAGTGGTAGCAAACAGAGCGATCGACTGGAACAGACCGATTCGTTATGCGGGTTTCGGTTCAAACCTTGCAATAATTAGCATAACGCGCTTTTCCAGCTTTGCCAGGCCACGGCGTGGCTTTCAGCCTGGTCCTAACATCCAAGTAAGTGAGCTGAGTATGACCCATTTCTCTCCTGGCGAGTTTCGTCAGCAGTTTCCCGCGCTGAGCGATGCGGGTGTCTATCTCGACAGCGCTGCCACCGCGCTGAAGCCGCAGGCGGTGATTGACGCGACCGCGCAGTTTTATTCGCTGAGCGGCGGCACCGTCCACCGCAGCCAGTTCGCCGCTGCCCGCGCGCTGACGGCACAATATGAACAGGCGCGGGCGCGCGTGGCGCACTGGCTGCAGGCGGCGGACGATCGGCAAATCGTCTGGACGCGTGGCACCACGGAGGCCATCAACCTGGTGGCGCACAGCTGGCTGGCGCCGCGCCTGCAGCCGGGCGACGAGATTGTGGTGAGCGAAGCCGAGCACCACGCCAATCTGGTGCCGTGGCTGATGGTGGCGCAGGCCAGCGGCGCGAAAGTGGTGAAATGGCCGATTGGCGCAGACCGGCGGCCGGATATCGCCCTGCTGCCGCAGCTGCTCAACGCGCGCACCCGGCTGCTGGCGATAGGTCAGATGTCTAACGTGACCGGCGGCTGTCCGGATCTGGCGCAGGCGATTACGCTGGCGCACGGCGTCGGGGCGAAAGTGATGGTGGATGGCGCGCAGGGCGTGGTGCACTGCCCGCCGGATGTGCAGGCGCTGGATATCGACTTCTACGCCTTTTCCGCGCACAAGCTGTACGGCCCGATGGGCACTGGCGTGCTGTACGGCAAAGCGGAGCTGCTGGACGCGATGCCGCCGTGGCAGGGCGGCGGCAAAATGCTGACGCAGGTCGATTTCAGCGGCTTCACGCCGCAGCCGGTGCCGTGGCGCTTTGAAGCAGGCACGCCGAACGTGGCGGGCGTGGTCGGGCTGAGTGCGGCGCTGGACTGGCTGGGGCAGTACGATGCGGAAAAAGCCGAACGCTGGAGCCAGCAGCTGGCCAGCCTTGCCGAAGAGCAACTCAGCGCTATTCCCGGCTTCCGCAGTTTCCGCTGCGGCAGCGCCAGCCTGCTGGCGTTTGATATCGCCGGTATTCACCACAGCGATATCGTGACGCTGCTGGCGGAACAGGGCATCGCGTTGCGCGCCGGCCAGCACTGTGCCCAGCCGCTGATGGCGGCGCTTGGCGTCAGCGGCACGCTGCGCGTCTCATTTGCCCCCTATAATAATCTGCAGGACGTGGACGCGCTGGTGCGCGCGATGCGCCATGCCGTGGATTTACTGAGTGAGTAACGTAATGACATCAGCCCTGCTTGCCCCCCATCCGTTTGGTGACCTGATTACCGAAGCCAGCCTGACGGAGAAGTTTGCCCATTTTCATCAGTGGGAAGATCGCTATCGCCAGCTGATTCAGCTCAGCCGCCAGCTGCCGGCGCTGCCGGAGGCGCTGAAAACGGCGGACATTGAGCTGTCCGGTTGCGAAAACCGCGTCTGGCTCAGCAGCCAGCAGCGGGCCGACGGCACGCTGCATTTTTACGGCGACAGCGAGGGACGCATTGTGCGCGGATTGCTGGCGGTGCTGCTGACAGCGGTGGAAGGAAAAACGCCCGCGGCGCTGTTAGCCACAGACCCGCTGGCGCTGTTTGATACCTTAGGGCTGCGCGCGCAGCTGAGCGCCTCGCGCAGCAGTGGTTTACAGGCGCTGGCTGAGGCGGTACAGCGCGCCGCCCGCGCGCATCAGGCAGACTGACGCGCCGCGCGCGCGAGGAATTTTTTCAGCGCGTGCGACACAGCAACAAAACCAAAGGTGGCGGTCACCATGGTGGCCGCACCAAAGCCGGCGGCACAGTCCATGCGCTTTGGCCCTTCCGCCGTGCTGCGCGAAGCGCATACGCTGCCGTCCGGCTGCGGATACACCAGCGCCTCGGTAGAGAACACGCAGTCGATCCCCAGTTTACCCTTGCTGTTTTTCACTACGCCAAAATCGCTTTTCAGCCGCTCGCGCAGTTTGGCAGCCAGCGGATCCTGAATGGTTTTGGCTAAGTCACTGACCTGAATCTGCGTAGGATCGATCTGTCCGCCAGCGCCACCGGTAGTGATCAGCGGGATCTTATTGCGCCGGCACCAGGCAATCAGCGCAGCCTTGGGGCGCACGCTATCAATCGCGTCAATCACATAGTCGAACCCCGCTGCCATCAGCTCCGCGGTATTGTCCGGCGTGATAAAGTCATCGATGCAGATCACCTCACACTCCGGATTGATGGCATGAATACGCTGCGCCATCACCTCGGTTTTCGCCTGGCCGACATGCCCCTGCAACGCATGAATCTGACGGTTGGTATTGGTAATACACACATCGTCCATGTCGATCAGGGTAATTTTACCGATGCCGGTGCGCGCCAGCGCTTCGGCCGCCCAGGAACCGACGCCGCCGATGCCGATGACGCAGAAATGCGCGTCAGCAAAACGCTGCAGTGCTTCCTGCCCGTAGAGACGCGCCGTGCCGCCAAATCGCTGGCGCCAGGCGTCGCTGACAACTTTCATAGCTAACCTTTTAGTACGATGCGCAGACGCGCACCCGACAAACCCAGGGTGCGCAGCCTATCAATTTGCGCCGATAATCAATGAACCATTATTGCCGTTTTGCGGATTGCTGAACAGCGGCTGGCCGGTTCCCGGCGCGGCTTTCAGCACCCAGACGCGGCCATAATGGTTGTAGAAGCCCGCCAGATGCGCCGCATCCGGGCCGACGCCCTGGTAGATATCGAAGTGCTGGCCTTTAATCGCGCCGCCCACGTCCAGCGCGACCATCAGGCGCATCTCATATTTGCCGTTGAATTTGCCCTTCTCATTCAGCTGCGGCACTTCAGCCAGCAGCGCCGTACCGGCGGGAATCAGCGAACGATCGGACGCCACCGAGGCTTTGGCAATCAGCGGTACCGCGCTGGCACCGCGCACCGGCACATACTCTTCCGGCTTAAAGAACACGAACGACTGGTTGGTTTCCAGTACGTTGCGCACTTCCTGCGGCGAGTGCTCCTGCGCCCACTGCCGAATCGCCTGCATCGACATATCTTCGCGCTTCACTTCACCGCGATCGATCAGCTCTTTACCAATACTGTGGTAAGCCCAGCCGTTCTTGCCGCCGTAGCCGAAGAAGCGCAGCGGACGGCCATCGCCGAAATCGACATAGCCGCTGCCCTGCACGTCCATCATAAAGTTGTCGATCAGCGAGTTGCTCCAGGCAATCACATAACGCTCATCCAGTGCGCCACTATAGATAGAAGCGCGGCTTGGCAGCTTCTGTCCGCGCGGACGCGGCGGCATGCGATAAATCGGATACTGGAATTCGCCCTGACGGGTATAACGCGCTTCCACCACCGGCGTGTAGTAACCGGTAAACTGTACGTTGCCGTAGCTGTCGGTGCCTTCCATCTGATAGGCGTTCAGGCCGAACTGGCGCAGCTGACGCGTATCGGCGCCGGAGAGCAGCCAGTTCTGAATCGCACTGTAAGTGCCGAGGTTGCGGCCATACAGACCGGACGACGCCGACTGGATCTGCTGCACCTGCAGGCCGAAATCACGGCCATTGACCGGACGCCCTTTGGCGTTCGGCTCATTCACCAGCCCGAGCGGTTGCTCCAGCTTGCCATCAATATATTGCTGACCGCGATCGGTCGGCTTAGAGCTACAACCGGCTAACAGCGCCAGAAATGCGCCAGTAAGTGCATACTTCGCCCAATGTCCTTTCATTACCTTCTCTTTTTAAGCTGGTTGTTTGCACGGCGACGATAGCAAAGGGGCAGACAGAATGAAATCTGCCGCAGGCTAGCGCGCTCACATCTGTATAATAAATCGTCCAATGGCCAAATAATTCAGCAACTGTTTGTCTATTTAGCGCTTTAACGCAAAAAAGGGGTTGCATCATCATACGCCCGGTGTATAGTGCGCATCCACGGACGCGGGGTGGAGCAGCCTGGTAGCTCGTCGGGCTCATAACCCGAAGGTCGTCGGTTCAAATCCGGCCCCCGCAACCAATTCTTCGTGATGAAGAGACAATGTGGCAAGTCGCTTAGCGCGACAGACGGACGCGGGGTGGAGCAGCCTGGTAGCTCGTCGGGCTCATAACCCGAAGGTCGTCGGTTCGAATCCGGCCCCCGCAACCAATTGTCTTAACGAAGAATACAATGTGCAAAGTCGCTCAGTGCGACAGACGGACGCGGGGTGGAGCAGCCTGGTAGCTCGTCGGGCTCATAACCCGAAGGTCGTCGGTTCGAATCCGGCCCCCGCAACCACTTCTTCTGACGAAGAACATCACAACACCCTGACGGGTGTTTTTTTGTTTCTGCGCCCGGTAAAAAGCGGCATCGCTGCCGCCCTGCCCTAACGTCGTGCCAGCACGCCGCCTTTGTCAAAATACGCCTTAATACCGTGCAGAATGGCTTCCGCCACCTGATGCTGATAGCGCGGCGTACGCAGCTTCCGCTCCTCTTCGACGTTACTGATAAACGCCGTTTCCACCAGAATCGACGGGATATCCGGCGCTTTCAGCACCGCAAAGCCGGCCTGATCCACCGTGCGTTTATGCAGGTGGTTAATGTGGCCCATGCGCGTCAGCACTTCTTTGCCAAACTTCAGACTGTCGCTGATGGTCTGCCGCTGCACCATATCGAACATGGTGTGGTCGAGATAGCGATCGCCGCTCATGCTGACCCCGCCGATCAAATCCGCTTCGTTCTGCGTCTGGGCGAGAAATCGCGCGGCGGCCGAGGTTGCGCCGCTGGTGGAGAGCGCGAAGACCGAAGAGCCGCGCGCCGCCCGGCTGGTAAAAGCATCGGCGTGAATCGAGACAAACAGATCGGCGCGCTGTTTGCGCGCTTTCGCTACCCGCACGCGCAGCGGTATAAACACATCTTCGTTGCGCGTCATGTAAGCCTTCATATTACGTTCTTTGTCGATCAGCGCTTTCAGATAGCGTCCAATCTTCAGCACGATATCTTTCTCGCGCGTTTTGTACTTGCCGTGCGCGCCGAAATCTTCCCCGCCGTGACCGGGATCGATCATGATAATAATCGGTCGATCGCGCCCGGCTTTACCCGGTAGCGGCGCCTGCGCCGGTTGATCGCGCTCCAGTTCGCCCTGGTTGTAATCCTTCAGTAACGCCAGCAGCGGATCCTCTTCCTGTGACGACTGGCTGGGATAGAGATCGACCACCAGCCGGTGGCGAATACCCGCGACCGGATCGAGGGTGAAGGTTTTCGGTGCCACGCTGCGCTTCAGCTCCAGCACCACGCGCACCGTGGTGGGATCGAACTGACCGACGCGCGCGGTTTTAATGTAGGGATCGTCCACCCGCACCAGCTTATCGATGCCTTTCAGCGCGCTGTTGATGTGCAGGTTCTGGATATCGATCACCAGCCGTTCAGGATTGCTCAGCGTGAACTGCTTATAGTGCAGCGCGACGCTGGATTCCAGCGTCACGCGCGAGTAAGTCGAGGATGGCCAGATGCGCACGGCCACAATGTGCTGACTGGCCGCAAAACCGCTGCGCGTCACGCTCAGCAACCACAGCGCACCTGCGCCCTGTAAAAGTCGTCTTCGGGTAAAAGCTTCGGACATGCCGCTCCAGCTACTGTGTTATGTCTAAAAAATCGTCAGTTGACGAGCAGAAGGCGAAAACTTTATTCAATGAGGAATGTCTTGTCTTGCCGGAAAAACCAGATAATGCAGTCTGTTAGCGTGGCTTGCATCAGGAAAATCGTAAAGTAACGTCAGGTCCGATGCTTGCAAAAAGCGGCGAAAGAGCATAAAAATACATAAATTTCGAATAACCATTCACAGAGGGTTTGCCGTGAAGGAACGCAGTACCGAACTGGTTCAGGGTTTTCGCCATACCGTTCCCTATATTAATGCCCACCGTGACAAGACGTTTGTCATCATGCTGGGTGGCGAGGCCATCGAGCATGAGAACTTCTCCAGCATCGTTAACGATATCGGCCTGTTGCATAGTCTCGGCATTCGCCTGGTGGTGGTTTATGGCGCGCGGCCGCAGATCGATGCCAGCCTCGCGCAGCAGCAGCTGGAGCCGATTTATCACAAACACACCCGCGTGACCGATGCCCAATCGCTGGAGCTGGTGAAGCAGGCGGCCGGGCGTTTACAGCTCGATATTACGGCGCGTCTGTCGATGAGCCTGAACAATACGCCGCTGCAGGGCGCGCATATTAATGTGGTGAGCGGTAACTTCATCATCGCTCAGCCGCTGGGCGTGGATGACGGCGTCGATTACTGCCACAGCGGCCGCATCCGCCGGATTGACGAAGAGGCGATCCATCGTCAGCTGGATAACAATGCCATTGTGCTGCTGGGGCCGGTGGCGGTCTCGGTGACCGGCGAAAGCTTTAACCTGACCTCGGAAGAGGTGGCGACGCAGCTGGCGATTAAGCTGAAAGCCGAGAAGATGATCGGTTTCTGCTCCGAACAGGGCGTAACCGACCGCGAAGGCACCATCATTTCCGAGCTGTTCCCGAACGAGGCGCAGACGCGTATTGATGAAATGGAGAGCGACGGTGATTTTCTCTCCGGTACCGTGCGCTTCCTGCGTGGCGCGGTCAAAGCCTGCCGCAGCGGCGTGCGCCGCAGCCATCTGATTAGCTATCAGGAAGATGGCGCACTGCTGCAGGAACTGTTCTCGCGTGACGGTATCGGTACGCAGATTGTCATGGAGTCGGCCGAGCAGATTCGCCGCGCCAACATCAACGACATCGGCGGGATTCTCGAACTGATTCGTCCGCTGGAGCAGCAGGGCATTCTGGTGCGCCGTTCGCGCGAGCAGCTGGAGATGGAGATCGACAAATTCACCATTATTCAGCGCGACAATATGACCATCGCCTGCGCGGCGCTCTATCCGTTCCCGGACGAGCAAATCGGCGAGATGGCCTGCGTGGCGGTGCACCCCGACTATCGCAGCTCGTCACGCGGCGAGCTGCTGCTGGAGCGCGTGGCGCTGCAGGCGCGGCAGATGGGGCTGAAGAAGCTGTTCGTGCTGACCACGCGCAGCATCCACTGGTTCCAGGAGCGCGGCTTCACGCCGGTGGATATTGAGTCGCTGCCTGAAAGCAAAAAGCAGATGTACAACTATCAGCGTCGTTCCAAAGTGCTGATGGCAGACTTACGCTAAGCGCCAGCGCACCTTACGCGCCGCTGAGGGAAAGTCCCCGCGGCGGCGCAATCATCTGCCCTCTTCTCCCCCTAAGCGATCCAGCAGCCCGCTGCGCCGCTGCGTGCGCAGCTGCACCGCGCGCCGGAACACCGCTTCATCACTGAACAGCGTCAGCTGGCTGCGCGCCCGGGTAATGGCGGTGTAAATCAGCTCGCGCGTCAGTACCGGCAGGAACTGAGCCGGCATCACCAGCGCGGTGTGGTCAAACTCTGAACCCTGTGATTTGTGCACCGTCATCGCCCATGCCGTGTCATGGGCCGGCAGGCGACTTGGCTGTACCGCTTTGATGCTGCCATCAGGCAGCGGGAAAAACACCTTGAGCAGCCCTTCCTCATCGAACAGCGTAATGCCGATGTCACCATTGAACAGGCCAAGCGCGCTGTCGTTACGCGTCACCATCACCGGACGCCCCTGATACCAGCGGCTGCCCCCTGCCGGACGACGAATCAGCTGCAGCTGCATCAGCTTGTGCTCAATACGCTGATTGAGCCCCTGCACGCCAAATGGCCCTTCGCGCAGCGCGCACAGCAACTGATAACGGCCAAATGCAGCAATCACCTCGGCCGGTGCGGCACGCTGGTTAATCAGCTGGAGAAATGGCCGATAGCCTTCGGCAATCTGCGTCAGCATCGCCTGATACGCTTCGGCATCGTTGAGCGGCTGGCGCACGATATCACTGAAGCCCGCCTGAAAGGCCGCCTCGACCGCCTGCGCTTCGCCGGCGTTGACCGCCGCAGCCAGCTGACCGATGCCGGAGTGCGCCGCAAAACGGTAGCTTTTGCGCAGCAGGCAGATGGCATCACGCACCGCCGGGGCCACCGCATCATCGGTGCCGGCAACCTCGCAGCCGGTCAGCGTGGTGAGCTGCAGCGCGCGCACCGGACTGTAGCCCGCCTCAGCACAGCGGCAGATATCCCCGAGTACCGCACCGGCTTCAACCGAGGCCAGCTGGTCGCGATCGCCGAGAAAAATCACCCGCGCGTGAGCGGGCAGCGCGGCGATCAGGTTTGCCATCATGCCAAGATCGACCATTGAAGCTTCATCGACCACCAGCACGTCGAGATGCAGCGGGTTACCGGCGTGGTAGCGCAGGCGCTGCGTCTCCGGCTGGGCACCGAGTAAACGGTGCAGCGTGGTGGCTTCTGCCGGAAAACGCTGGCGCTCCGCATCGCTGACGTCGAGACTGCGCAGCGCCTTACCCAGCGACTCGGTGAGCCGCGCCGCCGCCTTGCCGGTAGGCGCGGCCAGCTGAATGCGCAGGGTTCCCTCACTGAGGCGAATCAGCGCCGCCAGCAGCTTCGCCACCGTGGTGGTTTTGCCGGTGCCAGGCCCGCCGGAGATCACCGCAGTTTTTTGCGTCAGCGCCACCGCCGCCGCAATTTTCTGCCAGTCCTCAGGCTGGCTGCCGAAAAAGGTATCCAGCACGCTGCGCACCTGTTCGGGCGCAAACAGCTGCGGCGCCGCCTGTGGCTGGAAGAAGCGCGCCACTTCCCCTTCGTGATGCCAGAGCCGGTGCAGATAGAGCCGGTTATCACGCAGCACCACCGGCGCCGGGCGATCGCTGGCGCTGAGCGCCTGCCAGTCCGCCAGCAGCGTCGGCCAGTCCTGCGGCTCGCCGGCGGCCTGCCAGATGGCGTGCGCCAGCTCCGGATGACGACCGCTGAACAGCCCTTCGCGGGTAAGCTGCGACAGCGGCAGGCAGACGTGACCGTCACCGGCTTCCGCGCTGAGACAGGCAGCCGCCAGCAGATGCGCGGGCCGATCGTCGTCGGCCAGCAGCCGGGCAAACTGAATATCCAGCGCCCGCAGCAGGCGCAGTTCTGCCGCCTGTGCCAATAGCGTACTCATGCTACTCATGCTGCTGCTCCCGGCCCGCGAAACAGGCTATCCAGTTGTGAAACGAAATCTGACGTTGGTCGGGTATGGAACACCCCGTTATCCGGCGAGCTGCCATCCATGCCGCGTAAAAACAGATAGAATACGCCGCCAAAATGCTGTTCATAATCGTAATCCGTCAGGCGGTGCTGCAAATAGCGATGCAGCGCCAGCGTATACAGCTGATACTGCAAATCGTAACGGTGGTCGATCATCGCCTGCGCCATCGCCTGCGGTGTGTATGCCTGATGGCTCTCGCCCAGCCAGTTAGATTTGTAATCCAGCAGATAGTATTTGCCCTGCCAGCGAAATACCAGGTCGATGAAGCCTTTCAGCATGCCCTGCACCTGACGGAAGTCGAGCGGCGGCGCCTGACGCGACAGCGGATCCTGCCGCATCAAAGCGTCCAGCGCCGGTGCCGTCAGCAGTCCATCAATCGGCAGATAGAACTCCATCTCGATCAGGCGATTGCCCGGTGTGATGTCGCTCAGCCGGATCCCTTCAGTGTTGAGCGGCGTGTTCACCACGCGGGTAATCCACTCGCTCAGCATCGGCTGCCAGTGCAGCGGATAGCCGCTCTGCTGCAACTGCTGTTCCAGCTGCGGCGCTGACGGCGGCTGGGTGAAGTCGAGCGATTCAAACAGCGTATGCAGGAAAGTCCCGGGCGCTGCGCCACGCGGGAAATGGTGCGGCGTCAGCGCGGCTTCCAGCACTTCCGCCTCGCGATCTTCCCCGACCGCTTCCGCATCGAAGCCCGGCATCACATCCAGCAGACGGTGACTGCCGTGCTGCTGCAGCCCGGAGTAGCTGGTAACACGCCACGGATCGGCCAGCGCGCGCGTGACGCTGCGCGCATCCAGCTCATCGTCAACCTTGTCCAGCGCCTGCCAGCGTTCATGGCCCTGCGGCTGCGCCAGCACCACTTCGGTTCCGGTCACGCTGATGTCGTGCAGTAAACTCGCCAGCTGTTCTGCGGTGGCCGGCTCGCCGCGCTGCAGCAGGAAACCCAGCGCGCTTTTATGTAAATCGCTCTCGCCCTCTTTCTTGCGCGTGCCGCGAAACAGCGGTGCCACGCCGACGCTGCAGTGATACACCGAACGCGTCAGCGCCACGTACAGCAGGCGTAAATCCTCTGCCAGCCGCTCCTGCTCTGCCAGCGCCAGACTTTGCTCATCATTCTGCAAATCCAGCACCGCGTTGTAATGCTCGCGGTCGTGATAAAGAGCGATATCGGCCTCGCGGAAACCGGCGGCAAACGGCAGCCACACCAGCGGATACTGTAACCCCTTGGATTTATGGATAGTGACAATCTGCACCAGGTGGCGGTCGCTCTCCAGCCGCAGCTGCTGGCTGGCCGACTGGCTGTCCGGTCGGGCAATTTGCTGCGCCAGATAACGCACCAGCGCGTGCGGACTGTCGAGCTGGGCCGCCGCCTCCTGCAGCAGTTCGCCGAGGTGCAGCAGATCGGTCAGGCGACGCTCGCCGTTCTCTGAGGCCAGCAGGTTTTCTGCCAGCTGGCGTTCCAGCATTAGCTGACGCAGCATCGGCAGTACGCCACGCTGGTGCCACAATTGCTGCCAGCGGGCAAAGGTATCCACCAGCGCATCCCAGCCGCGTGCATCCTGATCCAGCGCGTCCAGCTGCGCGGCATCAAAGGCAAACAGCGACGTGGCCAGCGCGGTGCGCAGCATACGCTCCTGCTCGGGTGCAAGGATCGCCTGCAGCAGCCACAGCAGTTCTCGCGCCTCGGGCGTGGTATACACGCTGTCGCGGTTGGAGAGATACACCGAAGGGATGCCGAGCTGATTGAGCGCGGCGCGAATCAGATTGGCTTCGTTCCGGCTGCGCACCAGTACGGTGATGTCCGAGGCCTGCACCGGCCGCTGATCAGGCGTTTTGCCCAGCAGCGCGCGCTGTTGCTGACCCGCCTGCAGCCAGCGGCTGATATCGGCGGCGCACTGCTGCGCCATCAGCTGCTGGTATTCGCTGACGCTGCAGCCTGCGCCCGGCTGTAGCCAGAAGCGCAGCGCGGCCTGCTGCTCGCCGTCGATACTCAGCGACAAACGCTGATTGGGCGGCGCGGCATTGACCGGCAGAAACGGGATGTCCGCAAACAGAAACGGGGCGGGCTGGCGCATAAACAGCTGATTGACGCTCTCCACCATCGCCGGTGACGAGCGCCAGTTGGTATCCAGCGTGTAGTGCGCGTGAACTTCACTGCGCGCGCGAATATAGGTAAAGATGTCCGCACCGCGGAAGGCGTAGATTGCCTGTTTCGGGTCGCCAATCAGCAGCAGCGCATGCTGCGGCTGCTGTAAATAGAGCGTGCGGAAAATACGGTACTGCAGCGGGTCGGTATCCTGGAATTCGTCAATCAGCGCCACCGGAAAGCGCTGGCGAATCGCCTGCGCCAGCTGCTCGCCGCCGGGCTGTTGCAGCGCCTCGTCCAGCCGGCTCAGCAGATCGTCAAACCCCAGCAGCGCCTGCAGGCGTTTCTCTTTACGCACCGCGTGACGCACCTCCACCAGCGCGCGTGCAATCACCAAATCGCGCAGCGACAGCGGCTGCGCCAGGAATGTATCAATGGCGGCAAACAACGGGTGCTGCGGTGGCGCGCCCTTTTTGGTTTTTTCATTGAGCACCTGCTGACCGAAACGCGCCAGCTCGGCGGGAATCTGGTAATCCGCGGTCTCGCTCTGCGCCCAGGCGCTGATTTTGCTGACCCACAGCGGCAGGTTTTTGCTGCTGTAGCTGCGCTTATCGACATCAGACTGCCCGACCAGCGTCAGCACCTCTTCGCCCCGCGCCCGCCACTGCGCTTTCATTTCGGCAATGCGCGCCAGGTTGCTGCTGTGGCGCGATGTCAGGGTTTCACTGTCGTGCGGCGCCAGGCGCAGGCTGGGCGACTCGCCCTGCAGCCACGGGCGCAGCGTCGACAATAACTGTTCCGGCCCGCTCCATTCCGCAACGATGACGCGCGCAATATCCAGCGTCAGCGGATAGCAGTGGCGCCGCCAGAAATCCGCCGTCGCCTGACGCAACAGCAGCTGTTCATCTTCAATCAGCTGCTGCTCGAACAGCATACCGGACTCAAACGCGTTGAGATTGAGCATGCGCTGGCAGAAGCCGTGAATGGTGAAAATCGCCGCCTCGTCCATCTGACGTTCCGCTGCCAGCAACAGCGAGGCCGCCTCAGCGGGCTGGGCAATGTCGGCCAGCAGCTGCATCAGCATCGGATTTGCGCTGACGCCGCGCAGACACGCCAGCCGCAGCTCATGAATATTTTCCCGGATACGGCCGCGCAGTTCGGCGGTGGCGGCTTCGGTAAAGGTCACCACCAGAATCTCTTCCACCGACAGCGGGCGCGCATAGGCATTCTGCCCGCCGAGTCCCAGCAGCAAACGCAGGTAGAGCAGACCAATGGTAAAGGTCTTACCGGTGCCGGCGGAGGCCTCAATCAGACGCTCACCCTGCAGCGGCAGCGTCAGGGGATTGAGCGATTCAGGGCGCTGACTCATGGCGCATCACTCTTCACGGAGAGCGACTGCTGCAGCCGGGCGACTTCATCCCAGGTAGTAAAGCCCGGCAGCGGCGCGTAATCCGCATCGTGGGTGCCATCGTGACTGCCGCCAATCTGCGAGATCATCGCCATGCCCTGCTGCGCCAGCACGGCCTGATGGAAAAAGTCAGCCAGGCTGGCCGGTGTCAGCTGCTGAATTTGCGCAATGGCTTTTTCGCGCGTATCAAACGCGAAGTTCTGGCGATTGAAATCACGACTGTAGCGGTTGGCTTCTTCATCCAGCGTTTGCGGACGCTGTTTCAGATCGTTGATCAGTGCCTGCTGATACTGGGCGAAATCCTCCGCTTTCATGCTGCGCAGACGCTGTTCCGCCTGCGGATAGAACGCCTGGAAACGCTGCAGCAGATAAGCGGGCGCTTTACTGTTGCTTTGCAGCAGGAAGCCAATGCCCCACTGGCGACCAATCGGCATCTGATAAGCGAACACCGCATAGCCCAGTTGCTCCTCGGTGCGCAGCTGATTGTAGAACCACGGCTGCACAATCTGGCTCAGCATGGTGCTGTTAGCCATACTTTGATACTCGCTGTAGCCGAGCGGCACATACAGCGTCGCCAGCGCCGAGTCGGTGCTGCTGCCGGTTTTCTGCAGGTTGGCTTTGATCGGCTTATCCACCACCACATAATCGCTGTGCCAGTAACCGTGCCCCGTGCTGTGCAGCTGCTGTTTAAGCTCTTCACCCAGCTGCCTGACGCGATCGGCCGACAGATTGCCGACCACCATCATTTCCGGCGTGGCGTGCTGGATCAGCGCATCGCGGTAATCCATCACCTCCTGCAGCGTGATCTGTTTCACCAGCTGGCGTCGCGCCTCACGCTGGGTGTAGGGCAGCTGGGACAGCATTTGCATCGGCTGAATCGCCTGTTCAAACGCTTTGCCCTTTTCCGCTGCTTCCAGCCGATCCAGATACCAGGATTTCGCCTGCTCGAGCTGCTGCGCATCCGGCTGGAAGCTGGCGTAGCCTTCAACCAGCTTTTTCAGCAGCTCCGGCAGGCGCTGGGTGAAGCCGCTGGCATTGAACACCAGCCCGTCGTCCTCACCGGTAGAGAAGCTGATGCCGCCCACCGAAGCCTGCGAATTCAGCTCATCCAGCGCCAGGCTGGAGAGGTAGTCGTTGAGTCCAAACAACACCTGCTGGCGCGCATCGCTGATCGCGGATTTGTTTCGCAGTGCGAGCGTAATAGCGGCCTTCGGCTCGCTGGCGTAGAACTGGCTCGGCATCCAGTAGATGCGCATGCTGTCGCCATTGGTCAGCGCCACCGGATGATCGTAATGCTTACCGTCAGACGGGATGAGGGAGAAATCCGACGGAATGTAGGGATTCAGGGTCGGCAGCGACAGCGGAATCTGCTGCGCCTGCTGCTGCCAGTCGCTAAACTGCGCGGCGCTGATTTTATCCACCTGATAAGGCGCATTCACAAAGTAAGCCTGTTTGTTGTGCGGCTCAGCGGGACTGATGTACCAGATGCGGGCGTTCTGCGGCGTCATCTCAGCCAGACGGGCGCTGATCGCGGCCGCATCATAGCGGTCGGCCAGATAAGGCGCATCCAGCGTATGCGTCACCGGCACGCGCAGCATGGTATCCACCAGCCACTCAATGTAATCCATATCGCGGGTAATTGATGGATAGCGGAAATCCAGCGCCAGCACGTGCGCAACTTCATCGAAATAGCGCTTGTCGATGCCTTGTTTGCGCAGCATATCAAGGTAGCTGAATACTGCAGCCACCACGCGATCGCGCTGCGCCAGACCTTTGTCGGTCAGCGAAACAGAGATGGCAAACACGCCGCTGTTGCGCTCGGTCATCGGATCCGCGCCGGCATTGACGCCATCCGCCAGTCCCTGCTGCTGTAACCAGTCGTTCAGGGTATTTTTGCTGCGGTTGCCCAGCAGATAGCTGATTAAGGTGTCGGTTTTGCTGCGGAACTGGTCGCTGTCGTTGGCGATGCGAAACTCAATTTTCAGCTGCTTGCGCGGCTGCGCTGGCACGTAATGAATGATGATGCCTTTCTGCGCATCGGTGACCACCGGCACGGTAATGTCCGGCACGCTGGCCTGATGATTGGCCACGCGACCAAAGGTCTGTGCAGCGATCGTCGCCATCTCCGGCAGCGGTTTGTTACTGTAAATCACCGCTTTCATCAGATTCGCCGAATAGTGGCGATGATAGAAATCGAGCAGCGCCTGATGCAGGTTGCTGTCGGGTTTGTCACTCAGGGTATCAAGGTTACCGCCCGAATAACGCGAGCCGGGGTGCGCCGGATTGAGGGTTTCCGCACCAACCTGCGCCATACGCAGCCCATCGCGCGAGCGTGCCATCGTCAGCTCAGCGTTAACCGCATGCCGCTCGCGGTCCGCGTTGGTCGGGTCGAGCAGGGGTTGCGCAATCGCATCCGCCAGACGATCCACCGCCGGTTGCAGCGCATCGTTTTCGACTTCCAGGTAAAACGCGGTGCGGTACGAGGCTGTGCTGGCATTGTGGCTGCCACCGTGCTTCTTGAGAAACTCCGCCAGGTTATCCGGCTGCGGATAATTTTTTGACCCCATCAGCACCATGTGTTCCAGATAGTGTGCCAGGCCCAGCTGACTGTCGGGATCGTCCAGAGAACCGATCGGTAACGTCAGCGCTGCCAGTGATTTCGGCGCGGCAGCATCCGACACCAGCAGCACCGTCATGCCGTTGCTCAGGGTAATGGCCTGATAACTGCGCGGATCGTGATCGCTCTTGCGGATGGTTTCATCAATCGGCTGCCAGCCGCGCCCGTCGTCGGCAAAGGCATTCAGCGCCAGCATGCTCAGCAGCAGCGCTCCTATCCAGCGTGCGTAAATCCGCATTTCAACCCCTTAACGTTACCCTTATCCGCCGGCGTTGCGCCGGTCGGGATACTCAAACACTTTCTTATAAGACGGTGGCTGCCAAGGTACAGGCCGCACTTCCGTTGCTATACATCATCCTGATGCGCGAGGCGCACCGGTAAATACCACTGACGCGCCGCAGCGATGATCTGCTGCTGCGTCGGCTCGTCCAGCGTGCGGCACAGGCGCTGCAGATAGGGATCGCTGCCCTCGCCTTCAACCTGGTAGCCGCCCTGCCACGCCTGCAACAGTTTGTTGAGCGCCTTTTTCTGCGTGGCGTCATCTTCCTGAAGCTGGCCGGATTTGCTGTCAAAGCTGGCGTCCAGCCAGGCGCCGCCGGATTTATTCAGCAGCAGCAGCGGCTGCGCCAGACCTGCCTCACAGGCGGCCACATATTCAGCCAGCTGCGCCTGCGCCTGGGCGGGAGCCTCCGCCGCGAAGCGCCAGCGGCTCTGTTTGCGACCGTACATGCGGCTGGTGCCGTTGCCGCCCAGCGCACAATACACCAGATGTTCCAGCCACAGCAGCAGGCCATCGTTGATGTTGAGCACGCCCGGACGCCAGCGTAGCAGCCCATCAGCTTGCACCTGAGTCAGCCAGCCGGTCAACTGCGTTGCGCCCAGCGTCAGGTTGACTTCCCAGCTCTCCGCCGGCAGCCGCTGCGCGCTCACTTCCGCCGCCACTTCCTGCATCTCTTCGGTCTGGCTTTGCCAGAAAAGTTCCCCGAAGGCGCCGTAAGGCAGATTACCGGCGGCGCGATGGTGCGCATACAGCTGGGCCGGATCGTCACCGTTGACCAGCGTATTGAGCAGTTCAGCGTTGATCTGATAGCGCTCCAGGCTGTCCGGTGCGAACGGTTCGCTGTCCGGCAGCTCGCTCTCCTCCATCCAGAAAGCCACGCCGAGCCGCTGCTGAAACCACGCCCGCACCGGATGACGCCAGAAGCGCAGCAGCTGCTCCAGCGACAGTGTGGTCAGCGGCTGAACCGGCAGCGGCTGGACAAACCCGGGCTGCGCCACGCCGCTGCCGGTCGCCGCTGGCAACCATTCTGCGGCGAAGCTCTGCACGTGGCTTCCCGGCTGGAAATTTTCCGCCGCGAACGGCATGCGGCTGTGCAGGCGTTGCAAATGTGCCCGCACCCGCTGCTCACTGACGTCCGGCTCACAGGCTTCATCGCCCGGCAGACAGAAACTTTGCGCCAGATAATCCACCAGTTCAGTCACCAGCACCGAGGGATAGCGCTCGGTGTTGTCCTGAATCGCCCGGCCAATGTAGCTGATGTACAGCTGCTGCTGCGCCGAGATCAGCGCTTCAAGGAACAGATAGCGGTCATCATCACGCCGGCTGCGATCGCCTTTCCGCGTCTGCTGCTGCATCAGGTCAAAACCGAGCGGCGCCAGGGTGCGCGGATACACGCCGTCGTTCATGCCCAGCAGGCACACCACTTTAAACGGGATGGAGCGCATCGGCATCAGCGTACAGAAGTTGATCGGCCCGGCCAGGAAGCGCTGGCTGATGCGCTGCTGATCGAGGCGCGAACGCAGCTCATCGCGCAGCAGCGTGACCGGAATCGGCTGCTGATAGGCGGCCTGCATCCCCTGTTCAATGATCTCCTGCCACTGCGTTTCCACCAACAGCAGCGCCGCCTCGCTGTCGGCATCGCCGCTGAAGAAGCTGTCGATCAGCTCGCGGCACAGCGGCAGCCATTCGGCCAAAGTGCGCGTCTGCGCAAGGCGCGTGCGCCAGCTGTCGAGCCGTGCCAGCAGCTCGGCCAGATGGCCCGCCAGCTCGGCGATCAGGCCGCTGGATTCGTCATACGGCAGAATGCCCTGCCAGTCGCCGTTGCGGCTTTCCAGCGCGTAGCCCAGCAGCATACGCTGCAGGCCGAAGCGCCAGGTGTGCTGGCCGGTGACCGGCAGCGCCAGCGCTTCCACGCTGGCGTCATCCAGTCCCCAGCGGATGCCGGATTCCATCACCCAGCGGCGCAGCAGGCGCAGGCCGCTCTCCTCGACGGAGAAACGCTGTGCCAGCGCCGGCACCTCCAGCAGCGCCAGCACCTCTTCTGAGGCAAAGCGACTGTCCGGCAGTGCCAGCAGGCTGAGCAGCGCGAGGATGGCCGGATGCGCCTGACTGGCGCGCCGGTCAGAAATGGCGAACGGCAGATAGCGCTCAGGCGGCGCACTGGCAAAAGCCGCCTGAATAAAAGGCGCGTAGCTGTCGATGTCTGCCACCATGACGATGATATCGCGCGGCTTCAGCTCCGGATCGGCTTCCATCAGCGCCAGCAGGTGATCCTGCAGCACTTCCACTTCACGCTGGGCGCTGTGACACACCTGAAGCGTGATGGAACGATCGTGCGGATCGAGGCGGCGCTTGTCCATGCTGTCGGCCAGCTCGCCAGCGCTGAGCCCAATCACCGCGCGATCGTCAAGATTGAGCAGATCGGCCTGCAGGCAGTGCAGCAGATTATCCGGTGACATCTCCACAAACGCATCGATGTCGTTGGCGGCTGACTCCATCTGGCTCAGCAGAAACAGGTTGTCGCGGCCCAGCTTGCCCCACGAGGCCAGCAGTGGATTGGTCAGCTGCTGCTCGCCCAGTTCGTTAAACAGCGCTGGCGCAGCATCCGGGTCGCGGAACAGCGGCTGTGTCTCCTGCGAATGCAGGCGCAGCCGCTGGCGGCTCTGCAGCTTCGCGAGGAAGGCGTAATCCTGAATGTCGCCCCAGTAGTGACGACAGGGATTGGTAAACAGCAGGTGAATATCAATGTGGCGGCCCAGCGCTTCCAGCGCCTGCAGATAAACCGGCGGCAGCGCAGAGATACCGCAGATGAAGACGCGCTGCGGCAGCCCCGGCGGCGGCGTTGACGACTGCTCCAGCGCCTGGATAAACCGTGCATAGAGGTTGGCACGGTGCCACATCGGCTGACCGAGGCTGCGCGTGAATTCGACCAGATCGCGCCACAGCGCCGCCTGCCACTGCTGAGCATCGCTCAGCCCGTCCACCTGTTCGCCGCGCTCCCAGCGGTTCAGCCAGTCGGACCGGTAAACCAGATACTGGTCGAACAGATCCGCCACGCGCGCGCTGAGCTGGTAGAGTTTGCGCTGATCGTCGTCGTCATGCAGATAGCTGCGCAGCGGCTGAAACGCCTCCTGCTCCAGCAGCACCGGCAGCCGGTGCATCAGCTTCCAGCTCATGCTGGCTTTGGTGAAAGCGCTCTCTTCCGGGATATCCGGCAGCACTTTAACGAACATGCTCCAGATAAAGCTGGCGGGCAGCGGAAAATCGATGTTGGCGGCAATGTTGAAGCGGTTAGCCAGCTCCATCTGCAGCCACTGCGCCATGCCCGGGCTCTGTACCAGCACCTGCTCAGCCGCGAGCGGATCGGCCAGCGGCTGGAGTTTTATCAGCTCTACCGCTAAGTCTTTCAATAAATCTAACCGATTGGAGTGGTAAACCCGGAACATAAAACTCCTTAAAGAAGGGAAAGCGCAGCCCGGTCACTCTACCCTTATTCGTCTGGCCTGCCTACCCGCCGGCATCACCTTCGCGGCAATTGAGCCGCGCCAGCGACGCCGTGCGCTGATGGGGTCCGGTGACGGTAACGCGATCCAGCACGCAGCCGCCAGGTAAACTCTGCGGCTGGTGCACAATGTGCCAGCCGGCGGTATCACGCCCGAGCAGCGCCTGCCCGGCTACCTGCCACGCCTGGCGCTGCTGCCACTGCTGGCTAAATCCCAGCGCCAGTGCGCGATGATACTGCAGCAGCGTGCTGATGGTCATCGCCAGCAGCAGCATGGCGACCAGCGTTTCCGCCAGGCTAAAACCCTGCTGTCGCCTCTGGCAACTGACACTGCTCCGCCTTCGCCAGCGGGCAGTAGTCGATCCAGCCATGCGGCTGTGGCTGCAGCTGACCGTTGCGCAGCGACACCCACTGATAGAGCACGAGCGCACGTCCGGTGCCGCGCGCCGATAATAAGCCATGATTCTCCTCCTGCCGCAGCAGACAGCTTTGCCACGCGTCGGCCTGAGCGGTCTGACACTGCCAGCCCGCGGCCTGCGGCCAGTTTTGCTGCCGGCCCCACGTTAAAGCGGCCTGCGCCTGCCAGAAATCCTGCTGATGCTGCTGCTCGTCGGCGACCAGCGCCATGCCCTGCGCCAGCTGCGTACGCGCGGCGTGCAGCGTGAGCCCGCCCATCAGCAGTAACATCACCACCATGCCTAGCGTGCTGTTGCCCCGCTGCTTCACAGATTCAACCCCTCCGCTATTATCGTCAGCTCTGCCTGCTGGCGGCCCGCCGTGGCGGCCAGCTGCAACAGCAGCCGCGTGCCCTGGCGCTCAACCCGGAAGGTGCTGAGGGTGAGGAATGCCGGATCGGTGATGCGCTCCCAGCCGTTGCTGTTGCACTCGTCCACGCCGCGCTGCATCTCCAGCTGTCCGTTGCGCAGACGATAGCCGTAATAATCGCTTTCACTGTGACCGACGCCTTCCCAGCGTCCGTTACTGTTTTCGTCCCAGCGCAGCAATACACAGCTGCCGCTGCTCACCAGCGTGAGCGCCGCACCGCTGCACTGGCCGTGACAGTAACCGGCACGGCGCAGCGCTTTGTTCAGTGAGCCGGCAATCTGCTGCAGCTCCTGTTGCAGCTGGACCCGCTGCTGCAGGCGCAGGTTCTGCTCCAGCAGCAGCGGCAGAAAGCGGCCGACGCTGACCATCAGCACCGCGCCAATCGCCATGGCGATCAGCATCTCCAGCAGACTGAAGCCCCCCTGCGCTATTCGCATCCCTTCTCTCCCGGCTGGCAGACCCGGATGCGCGCCCGGGCGGAGAGGATGACGCGCCAGCGGCCAGCCGCGCTCTCCAGTTCGATACTGCCGGGCCGGGCCACATCGCGTCGGCCGTAAAAGCCCGGCTCGCCGACCAGCGCGGTGATGCGCACTTCGCGATAAGGCGGCCGGAACAGCCAGCGCGACGGCAGCTGACATCCTTCTGCGGGCTGCGGCCCGGTGCCAAGGCAGCCGTTTTCGCCTGGTTGCAGCCACAGGCTGAGGTCGCGGTTGTGCCAGCTGGCGTGTGCGCGCAGCCGCAGCAAAAAGCTCTGCAGCTGCAGAACGCTGTCACGCAGTTGCTGATACTGTTGCCAGCGCTGCCAGCCCTGTAAGGCGGCGATGCTGAGGATGCCGGCAATCACCATAACCAGCAGCAGTTCCGGCAGCGTAAAGCCGGCGTTTTGGGTTCTGTTCATAACCGGCACTCTGCGCCTGCCGGACGAAAAGCAACAGCGGCAAACAGAGAAGATGGAAAGCGTGCCGCAGGAAAGTTATGTCCGGTGCAGACAACACCCTTTTTTTTGCGCGTCGGATTCAGAAAATCCCCGCAGAAGCGGACGGGGCCAGGCAAAAAAAAAGCCCTGCGCGATGGCAGGGCCTGATGCTGAAGAGCGGCAGATTACACGGCAACCGGCGCTTTGATCGCCGGATGCGGATCGTAGCCTTCGATCTCAAAATCATCGAACTGGTAATCAAAAATCGACGCGGGCTTACGCTTAATCACCAGTTTCGGCAGCGGTCGCGGTTCACGCGTCAGCTGCAGTCGCGCCTGTTCGAGATGGTTGCTGTACAGGTGCGTATCGCCGCCGGTCCAGACGAAATCGCCCACCTCAAGATCGCACTGCTGTGCCACCATATGCACCAGCAGCGCATAGCTGGCGATATTGAACGGCAGGCCGAGGAAGATATCGCACGAACGCTGGTACAGCTGGCACGACAGCTTGCCATTCGCCACGTAGAACTGGAAAAACGCGTGGCACGGCGCCAGCGCCATCTGATCCAGCTCACCGACGTTCCATGCCGAAACGATAATGCGGCGCGAATCCGGATCGCGTTTCAGCTGCTCAATCACCTTGCTGATTTGATCGATCTCTTCGCCGGAAGCCTTGCCCCAGCTGCGCCACTGCTTGCCGTAGACCGGTCCCAGATCGCCGTTTTCATCCGCCCATTCGTCCCAGATGGTGACCTTGTTCTCTTTCAGGTAGCCGATGTTGGTGTCGCCTTTGAGGAACCACAGCAGCTCATGAATGATCGAGCGTAGATGCACCTTCTTGGTGGTGACCAGCGGAAAACCGTCCTGCAAATTGAAACGCATCTGGTGGCCAAAGATGGAGAGCGTGCCGGTACCGGTACGGTCGGCCTTTTCTGCGCCTTCATTCAGCACATGTTGCATCAAATCCAGATACTGTTTCATTTTACCTCACGCGTTTGTTGCTGCGGGCGACGACGATACGCCCAGACCATCATAATCACTCCGGCCAGAATCATCGGGATCGACAGAATCTGGCCCATACTGATACCGCCTTCGAACAGGCCAAGCTGGGCATCCGGCTGGCGGAAAAACTCCACGATGATGCGGAATGCGCCGTAGCCAATCAGGAACAGGCCGGAGACACTGCCCATCGGGCGCGGCTTGCGAATAAACAGGTTGAGAATGATAAACAGCACGATGCCTTCCAGGCACAGCTCATACAGCTGTGACGGATGGCGCGGCAGCACGCCGTACGTGTTCAGCAGTTCCTGATATTGCGGGTTATTGGCCGCCAGCGCGAGGTCTTCGCTGCGCGAACCCGGGAACAGCATGGCGAATTTAAAGTCAGGCGCCACGCGGCCCCACAGTTCGCCGTTGATGAAGTTGCCGAGACGGCCAGCACCGAGGCCAAACGGGATCAGCGGCGCAATGAAATCAGAGACCTGGAAGAAGGTGCGTTTGGTACGGCGGGCGAAGATCAGCATCACCACGATCACGCCAATCAGACCACCGTGGAATGACATGCCCCCGTCCCACACTTTGAACAGATAGAGTGGGTTGTCGAGGAACAGCGGCAGGTTATAGAACAGCACGTAGCCGATGCGGCCGCCGAGGAACACGCCGAGGAAGCCTGCGTACAGCAGGTTTTCAACTTCTTCTTTCTTCCAGCCGCTGCCGGGTTTGTTGGCGCGGCGCACCGCCAGCCACATAGCAAACACAAAGCCTACCAGATACATCAGGCCGTACCAGTGCAGCGAAACCGGTCCGATGGAGAAGATCACCGGATCGAATTGGGGAAATGAAATGTAGCCGTTAGTCATCTTTCACCATGTTTTTTCTGCCCGCAAAAGGGCGTGGCTAAAGGGCCATACAATAAAAGGCTGCGCATCATAGCACAGCCGCTTTTCACAATTTCCGCAGAAATGTAAACAGTTAACGTCCGCCGCGAATCAGTCCGCCCAGGCCGCGCCGCTCCATGAAGGCCGACACCAGATGGCGCACTTCCGTTGCGGTGTGCGCCATCACGCCCTGCTGGCTCAGTTTCTGCGCCTCTTCGTAATCGAGGTGGCGCAGCAGGTATTTGACGCGCGGAATGTTCTTGCCGTTCATGCTGAGATGGTGATAACCCAGACCCACCAGCAACGCGACGCACATCGGATCGCCCGCCATTTCACCACACAGGCACAGCTCCAGTTTGGCCTGGCGGGCTTCACTGGCGATGGTTTGCAACGCCCGCAGCATCGCCGGATGCAGCGAATCGTAAAGGTTGGCAACGCGGGTATTGTTGCGATCGACCGCCAGCAGATACTGGGTGAGATCGTTGGTGCCGACGGAGATAAAGTCCACGCGTTGCGCCAGATGCGGGATCAGAAACAGCATCGACGGCACTTCAATCATCACGCCAATACGCGGTTTTGGAATGGCATAACCGAGCATCTCTTCCACTTCGCGACCGGCGCGATCGATCAGGCGCCGCGCCTCTTCGATCTCGTCAATATGACTGATCATCGGCAGCAGAATGCTCAGGTTGCCCGAAGCGACGTTGGCGCGCAGCATGGCGCGCACCTGCACCAGGAAGATCTCCGGCTGGTCGAGCGTCAGACGAATGCCGCGCCAGCCGAGACAGGGGTTCTCTTCACTGATCGGCATGTAAGGCAGCTGTTTGTCAGCGCCGACATCCAGCGTACGCAACGTCACCGGTTTGTCGTAAAACAGTTGCAGCATGCCCTGATATTGCGCCACCTGCTCCTCTTCCGACGGGAAGCCGCTTTGCAGCATGAACGGAATTTCGGTGCGATACAGGCCGATGCCGTCAACCCAGTTGTCGAGCGCCTGTTCGTGTTCCGGGCTGAGACCGGCGTTGAGCATCACCTGCACGCGCTCGCCGCTTTTCAGCTCGCCGGGCTGCTCCACCACATCTTCGGCCATTTTGCTAAGCGCGTTCTCTTCGCTGATCAGCCGCTGATACTCCTGCACCAGCACCGGCTCCGGATCGATCAGCACTTCGCCGCGATAGCCGTCCACGATCAGCAGCCGCTTGTTGAGCTGCGACGGCAGGATATCCGCGCCCATCACGGTCGGAATACCCATGGCGCGCGTGAGGATCGCCGCGTGCGAGTTGGCTGCGCCATCGCGCACCACCACGCCCGCCAGCCGCTCCTGCGGCAGCTCCGCCAGGGTGGTGGCGGTGAGCTCATCGGCCACCAGCACAAA
The DNA here is from genome assembly GCF_002207995.1 of Pantoea sp. VS1. NCBI lineage: Bacteria > Pseudomonadati > Pseudomonadota > Gammaproteobacteria > Enterobacterales > Erwiniaceae > Pantoea > Pantoea sp. VS1. The sequence continues at coordinate 91,688 of NZ_NHZE01000044.1, read as the reverse complement.
ACGTTCCGGCCAGGCGTTGGTGCCCACCAGCGTGTCGTCAAGGTGGAACAGCAGGCGCTGGCCGAGCACGCGCAAATCCCCGGCGCGCTCGCGTAAATAGTGATCCTGCAGGCTGGCAAACTGTGCGGCAAACTTCTCGATCACCGTTTTGACCGCCCACTCGGCTACCGATCCGCGCTCGATCTCGGCAAACAGATCTTTTTTCAGTCGCGCATCGGTGAGCAGGTGCGAGTAGAGATCGAAGATCGCCGCGCTCTCTTTCTGCACGCTGGCCGCGAAACGCTTGCTGAAGCGACGAAACTCGTTGCCCGCCTCGCCCATGGCGACAATCAGGCGCTCGCGTTCACGCTGTGGATCGAGCGTAGAGGCGGCGGACACCTGGTCGAGCAGCGGCTGCGTTTCATCAACCCAGCCAGGGGCAACGGCGACGCCCGGCGCGGCGGCAATCGCTTTAACGCGCGTCTGGCGGAACTGACCGAACAGCTGGCCAAGCTGCGACTGCGACAGCAGCGCGGCCATCTGCGTGGCCAGCGTAACCAGAAACGACTCTTCGCTTTCGTCGAACTGACGATGCTCTCGCTGTTGCACCACCAGCACGCCGAGCAGTTGACGCCGGCTGATGATTGGCACACCCAGAAACGAGCGGTAGCGCTCTTCTTTGACGGAGGGAATGTATTTGAAGCTGGGATGACTTTGCGCATCGGCGAGGTTGATCGGTTCGGCCAGGCGGCCCACCAGCCCGACGATACCTTCGTCGAACGCCAGCGTAACCGTACGGCCGCGCGGCTTTTTCAGGCCGCGCGTCGCCATCAGGTAGTAGCAACGCCGATCGTGATCGGCGAGGTAAACCGAGCAGACCTCGGTCTCCATCGCCAGGCATATTTCGTTGACCAGAATGTCGAGTGCTTCATTCAGACGCGGTGCACTCGCCACTTTTTCTACAATTTCGCGCAACTGAGTGAGCATAAAGGGCGTGGCCTATCCTCTTTTACGTCGATGGGCGGCGTTGTTATTGCGCTGCCCCGCACTCTCCTGCATAGACATCACCACGCCAGCGAATTCCTTCATGACGCGGCGATACACATCGCGCTTGAAAGAGACAACCTGACGTACCGGATACCAGAAGCTGACCCAGCGCCAGCCATCGAACTCCGGCGTGCTGCTGTGTTGCACATTGATATCCGCGTCACTACACATCAACTGCAGAAGAAACCACTTTTGTTTCTGGCCGATACACACCGGCTTTGTGTCCCAACGCACCAAACGTTTTGGCAACTTGTAACGTAACCAGTTACGGGTTGAAGCAAGTATTCGAACATCTTTGCGGTGTAAACCCACTTCTTCGAACAGTTCGCGATACATCGCCTGTTCAGCGGTTTCACCCGGATTGATGCCTCCCTGAGGAAACTGCCAGGAGTGCTGTCCAAAGCGCCTGGCCCACAACACTTGTCCTTGCCTGTTACAGATTACGATACCAACATTCGGGCGGTAGCCATCATCATCGATCACTGGACTACCTCAAAGCTAAATTTGAATAGCCTGATTGTTTCATACTCCTTACAGGCGGTAAACCACTGGATATCCGCGCCGCTGACCGGATAACAATGGGATAACTCACAGATAATAGCCATGTTATGAACAGACAGGGGCATTTAACGGCGATCTTATTCACCTTTTCTGTGGATAGCTTTGTGCAGAACACGGGAATGAGTTGAATAACCGCTTCGGAAAATTCTCATGCACGGCGGGGAGAATAGCATTAAAACCCCCATTTATCATAGCGATAGTCAATTAACCCGTTCAGATACACAGCGTGAAAGCCGGTTATTCTTCCCCACGCGGTTACCGCTGCTCAAAGATCCATCACCGTTGATTTTATCCACAGAGAATGTCCTAAACCTGGGCAGAGAATGGAAAAAAAGCGCGCAGTTCGGCAAAGTCAAGGCTGTAAATGGAAACAGGGGTGGGCAAAACGTGGGGTTATCCCACTTTTCTGTGGATAACTGGGTTTAAGATCCTGTTCATTGTCGATAACAAACCGGGATAACCGCCTCTTAGCCTGGTGAGCACCAGGTCAATCGCGCTAAAAAAGCATGCTGAATCATGCTATTATCACGTTTACATTGTCCGGCACGGTGTGGACAACACGCGCTGACCTTTACTGACCATATTTTGACCAATGCGAGTTTTATCATGAATTGCCCTGCCGCCTTGCCTGCTGCGCCCCGAAACGAAGCCGAACTGCTCCAGCGTGCCCAACAGCTGGCTGGTCAGAGCTTTGCCGCGCTGGCCGCGCAGCTTGGCCTGCCGATGCCCGCCGATTTACGCCGTGACAAAGGCTGGGTCGGCATGCTGCTGGAGCTGCTGCTGGGTGCCAGCGCCGGCAGTAAAGCCGAGCAGGATTTTGCGCATCTGGGTATTGAACTCAAAACCATTCCGGTCGACGCGCTGGGTAAGCCGCTGGAAACCACCTTTGTCTGCGTGGCACCGCTCACCGGCAACAGCGGCGTTACCTGGCAAACCAGCCACGTGCGCCATAAGCTGGCGCGGGTGCTGTGGATCCCGGTGGAGGGCGATCGCGCCATTCCGCTGGCCGAGCGCCGCGTGGGTTCGCCGCTGCTGTGGCAGCCGAATGCGCAGGAAGAGCAGCAGTTACGTGAGGACTGGGAAGAGCTGATGGACATGATCGTGCTCGGCCAGGTGGAGCGCATCACCGCCCGCCACGGCGCGTGGCTGCAAATCCGGCCGAAAGCGGCCAACAGCAAAGCGCTGACCGAAGCCATCGGCGAACACGGTGAGCCGATCATGACGCTGCCGCGCGGTTTTTATCTCAAGAAGAGCTTTACCGGACCGCTGCTGGCACGGCATTTTCTGCTGTAATTCCCGGTACAACCTCGCCCTTGCAGGATCGCTTTAGGCAGCGCCGCCTGCGCCGTGTATAATTCCCGTTTACTTTTCGTTTAGGAATGAAGGATTCATGTTTGACTGGATTGCTGATCCCAACGCCTGGCTGGCGCTGGGAACATTAACCATTCTGGAAGTGGTGCTGGGTATCGATAACATTATTTTCCTGTCTCTGGTGGTCGCGAAACTGCCGCAGCACCAGCAAAACCGGGCGCGCCGGCTGGGTCTGATGGGGGCGATGTTGATGCGCCTCGGGCTGCTGGCCTCCATCGCCTGGGTGGTGAGACTGACGCAGCCGTTGTTTTCCATCATGGACCACGCCTTCTCTGCGCGCGATCTGATTCTGCTGTTCGGCGGCCTGTTCCTGCTGTGGAAGTCGAGCATGGAGATCCATGAAACCATCGAAGGCGGCGAAGAGGAGCACAAAACCAACGTGCACTCTTTCTTCGGTGCCATCGTGCAGATCATGCTGCTCGACATCATCTTCAGCCTGGATTCGGTGATCACCGCCGTCGGCCTGTCCGATCATCTGTTCATTATGATGGCGGCGGTGGTCATTGCGGTGCTGATGATGATGGTGGCCGCGCGCGCGATTGGTGAGTTTGTTGAGCGGCATCCGTCGGTCAAAATGCTGGCGCTGGCGTTTCTGATTCTGGTCGGCTTTACCCTGATCCTCGAGAGTTTTGGTATGCATGTACCAAAAGGTTACATTTATTTTGCGATGTTCTTCTCCATGGCGGTAGAGTGTCTGAACCTGATGCGCAGCAGGAAAAACAAAGCGTAACCTGTCAAGGGCGAGCGCATCTCGCCCTGTTATTTTAGGAATGATGCGATTACTCCAGCTGGCAAAAGCATTTATTACTACACTTTTGCTGTTGAAGTGGCTTGAGGGAGCTGAGAATGAAAGGGTTGGTAAGTGCAGTGGGCCTGCTGCTGGCGGCGCTGGCTTTAAGCGGTTGCAGCAGTGATTACGTTATGGCCACCAAAGATGGCCGCATGATTATGACCGAAGGTAAGCCGTCGATTGATAAAGAAACCGGTCTGGTGCAGTACACCGACGAACAGGGCCATGTTATGCAAATTAATGGTGACGAGGTTTCCACCATCATTGAGCGTTAAGTGCCAAATTGCCTCGCCTGTACGCGTTTTCCCCCTGTGCAGGCGATTTCCCGAACTTTCCCCCCTTCCTTCTGCGCCACTTCACAGGCTATAGTCCCAGAGAACACAACATTCCGTTTCATAATGAAAAAAGGAAGCCGGCAATGCATTATCACCGTATCCCCCATAGCACGCTGGAAGTCAGTCAGCTGGGGTTAGGCACAATGACGTTTGGTGAGCAGAATAGCGAAGCCGACGCCCACCAGCAGCTTGATTACGCCGTTAGCCAGGGTATTAACCTGATTGATACCGCCGAGATGTATCCAGTGCCACCGCGTCCGGAAACGCAGGGCCTGACCGAAAAATACATTGGCAGCTGGCTGCAAAAGCGCGGCAGCCGCGACAAAATCATTCTGGCGAGTAAAGTCGCCGGCCCGGTGCGCGGCAGCGATGCGCTGATTCGCCCCAACCAGGCGCTGGACCGCAAGAACATCCGCGAAGCGCTGGACGCCAGCCTGAAACGCCTTAATACCGATTACCTCGACCTCTACCAGCTGCACTGGCCGCAGCGCCAGACCAACTACTTTGGCAAGCTCGGTTATCAGTACAGTGATAACACCGCCACCGTTACGCTGCTGGAGACGCTGGAAGCGCTGACCGAACAGGTACGCGCGGGCAAGATCCGTTACATTGGCGTCTCGAACGAAACAGCCTGGGGCGTGATGCGCTACCTGCAGCTGGCGGAGAAGCACGAGCTGCCGCGTATCGTCACCATTCAGAATCCGTACAGCCTGCTGAACCGCAGTTTCGAAGTGGGTCTGGCAGAGATTAGCCAGCATGAGGGCGTGGAACTGCTGGCCTATTCCAGCCTGGCGTTCGGTACGCTGAGCGGCAAATACCTCAACGGGGCGAAACCGGCCGGCGCGCGCAATACGCTGTTCAGCCGCTTTACCCGCTACAGCGGCGATCAGTCACAGCAGGCGATTGCTGCCTACGTCGCGCTGGCGAAACAGCACAACCTGGATCCGTCACAGATGGCGCTGGCCTATGTGCGGCAGCAGCCGTTTGTGGCCAGCACCCTGCTCGGTGCCACCACCATGGAACAGCTGAAGGTTAACGTGGAGAGTTTCAATCTGACGCTGAGCGGCGAGGTGTTAGAGGCGCTGGAAGCGATTCACCGTCAGTATACGTATCCGGCACCGTAATCTCCCTGGTGCGTTAACGCGCACCCTACAGGGTTCGTTACCCTCGCGTACCTGCTGCGGTTTTGGCGTACGCGCCGGGCCAGGGTAGGGTCGCCATTCATGGCGACCTGGTCCCTTTCTGCGCCGCTCAGCGACGCGTTCTCCACCACAGCACGGCAATCGCCATGGCGAACAGCGCGCCGAAGCCTACGCCCGTCGCGACCGCCGGCGCACCCAGCTTAATCGCCACGGTATACAGCCCCAGCATCAACAGCATCGCGCTGTTTTCACCCAGGTTTTGCACCGCAATCGCGTTGCCTGAACCCACGGTATCTTTGCCGCGCTCCTGCAACAGCGCGTTGAGCGGCACCACAAAGAAGCCGCCGAGCGCACCAATCAGCATCAGCAGCAGATACGCATTCAGCAGGCTATGCTGCAGCGAGAACAGCACCACCATCACGCCAATCAGCACGCCGGCCGGCATGCAGCGCCGCACCGTTTGCAGCGTGACCAGTTTTGCCGCCGCGCCCGCGCCGATAACGATACCGATCGCCACCATGGCATTTAGCGTGGTCGGCGTTTTGTTGTCCGTGATGCCGAGCGCCACCGGCACCCACAGCACCAGCAGGAAGCGCAGCGTGACGCCGGCGCCCCAGAACAGGCTGGTGCCGAGCAGCGAGAAGCGGGTTTCACCGTTACGCCACAGCAGCTGTGCCGAGGCGATAAAGCTGCGCAGCATCGCGCCAGCGTGCCAGCTCTGGCCGGGGCGCGCTGCCTGCAGACGCGGAATGAACAGGTTCGCCACCACCGCCAGTGCGTAAGTGAGTGCACACACCACCAGTGCTGCCAGCAGATGCCAGTCGGCGAGCACGCCGCCTGCCACCGAGCCGAGCAGAATCGCCGCGATAGTCGACGACTCCATCAGCCCGTTGGCTTTCACCAGCCGCGCGCCGCTGGTGATCTCCGTCAGGATGCCGTATTTCGCCGGCGAATATGCCGCCGCGCCGACGCCCACCAGCGTGTAGCCGAGAAACGGATTAAAGCCGAAGCAGATCACCAGCGCACCGAGCAGCTTAAGGCTGTTGGCAAACATCATCACCCGCCCTTTGGCAAAGCTGTCGGCCATCTGTCCGACAAACGGCGCGAGCAGAATGTAAGTGGCCACAAACAGCATCTGCAGGATCGGCTGGCTCCAGTCCGGATAGAACTGACTTTTCAGCAGCGCCAGCGTGGCGAACAGCAGCGCGTTGTCGCCAAAGGCAGAGAAAAACTGTGCCACGATCACCGCCAGCATACTGCGCGACAGCAACGGGGCGTCCGGATTCACCGACTGACTCATGCCCGCTCCTCTTCTGCCAGCTGTTTCAGGCTGACGTAGTCTGGTTTACCGCTGCCCAGCATCGGCAGCTGTTTCATGAAGCGAATATCGCGCGGCACGGCCAGCTCTGGCGCACCCATCTCGCGCGCAGCCTGCTGCAGCCGCTCGCGGCTGAGTTCACTGTCAGTGGTAAACAGCACCAGCGCTTCGCCACGCTGGCCATCGGGCCGCAGCGACGCCGCGTGCTGTTTCTCCGCCGAAGCTTTCAGGGCAATCTGCTCCACGTTCTCCAGCGACACCATCTCTCCGGCGATTTTGGCGAAGCGTTTAGCGCGCCCCTGAATCTGACAGAAACCGCCCTCGTCAAAGCTGACAATATCCCCGGTATCGTACCAGCCGGCTTCCTGTTCGCCCTCGCCGTTATCCGCCACCGGTGGCTCCAGCACGCCGGGGTTTTCCACCCGCAGGTAGCCGTTCATCACATTCGGACCGCGCAGCTGTAGTCGTCCGCCCTGCTCAATGCCCGGTACCGCAATCAGACGTGAATCCATGCCCGGCAGAATACGCCCGACGGTATGCGATTTGGCGGCCATCGGCACGTTGATTGCCACCACTGGCGCACACTCGGTCACGCCGTAACCTTCAAGGATGCGGATGCCGTACTTCTCCATGTAGATCTGGCGCGTGCCTTCCTGCAGCTTCTCGGCACCGGCCACCACGTAGCGCAGCCGGGCGAAATCGTACGGGCTGGCAAAGCGCGCATAGTTACCGAGGAAGGTGGAGGTGCCAAACAGCACGGTGCAGTTACGGTCATACACCAGCTCCGGCACGATGCGATAGTGCAGCGGACTGGGATAGAGAAACACCTGCGCGCCGGTCAGCAGCGGCGTGAACAGCCCGACGGTGAGGCCGAAGGCGTGGAACAGCGGCAGCGCCGACATAAAGCGGTCGCGCGGAGTGAAGTCCGCCACGGTGCGAATCTGCTCCACGTTCGCCAGCAGGCTTTTGTGCGAGTGCACCACGCCTTTGGGATTGCCTTCCGAGCCGGAGGTAAACAGCACCATTGCCGCGTCTTCTGGCTGCTGCGCAACCTGCGCCCGGCGTGGCAGCAGCAGGTGCGCGAGGATCCACAGTTTGTCCTGCAGCGTGACGGTATCCTTCAGATCCTCCAGATAGATCCACTGCACCTCCGTCAGCCCCTGCGGCAGGTGCCACAGGTTGCCCTTCTCGAGGAACTGGCGCGAGGTAAACACGGTTTTCACCTGCGAGGCGGTCAGCGCCGCGCGCATGCCGTTGATGCCGGCGGTGTAGTTGAGCATGGCCGGCACGCGCCCGCGCAGTGAAGCCCCGAGAATCGCTGCCGCGGTCACCGTGGCGTTCGGCAGCAGCAGGCCAATGAATTCGCCCTGCTGGCTGTAGCGCTCCAGAATGCGTCCGACGCCGAGCGCTTTTTTCAGCAGTCCGGTGTAGCTGTCCGGCTTAAAGTTGATGTCTTCGATGCAGGGTTTGCTCAGCCCGTAACGGGTGCGCGCATTGAGAAAAGCGTCGAACAGCGTTTCGCGCGGGCGCACCGCCATGCGCGCTTCCATCATCACATGATGTAAATGCTCACCGGCCAGCACGCGGCGGTCGCGCGCGCGTTTCGCTTCCGGCATGGGAATTACCGTGGCCGGCAGCACCGTCAGGGTGATGCGCGGGAACAGGCGACGTTTAAACACCCCGGCCAGGCGGCCAAACGGCGTGTACTCTGCGCCTTCAATGCGCATCGGCACCACGGTGGCGGCGGATTTCGCAGCGACGAAGCCAGCGCCGCTGTAGATTTTCATCAATGAGCCGGTGACGGTAATGCGCCCTTCCGGAAAGATCACCACCGGACGCCCTTCGTTGATCATGCGCACCAGATGTTTGATCGACATCGGTTTGGTGGGGTCGAGCGGCACGAAGTCGATGATCGGCCTGAGCAGGCGCATATACCACTGTTCGCTGATCGAAGAATAGACGGCGAACACCGGTTTGATGGGCAGAAACAGCGCCAGCAGCACGCCATCGAGAAACGACATATGGTTTGGCGTGATCAGCACTTTTTCTTTGTGCAGGGCAGTCAGATCGCCACGCAGCTCAACGCGCCATAACAGGCGACAGAGGAAACGCAGAACGGTAAATAGCATGCCAGCTCCTTAGCAGCGGTAAAAAATGGTTCTTACCTTGCAGGATCCGGGGATGTTCGACAAGTAGCGCAGTGATTTATCGTGATGAATTCAGGGTGATTCGCCCTGCCAGCCGCCGCCCAGTGCGGCGATCAGCGCCACGCTACTCACCCACTGGCTGCTCTGCAGCGACAGCAGGCTCTGTTGCTCGCTCAGGCTGCTGTTTTCCGTGGTAGCGACATCAAGGTAATCAATCATGCCGGCGTCATACTGGTTGCGCGTTACGCGTGCTGACTCCTGTGCCGCTATGGCGGCGCGCTGCTGCGCGGCGATTTCCCCCTGCAGGGTATTCAGTTCCACCAGGTTATCTTCCACTTCTCCCAGCGCGCTCAGCACCGTCTGGCGATAGGTGGCCACGCTGGCATCATAGGCGGCACGCGCCTGCGCCACTTTCGCCGAGGTCGCGCCAAAGTCGAGCAGCGTACCGCTGAGCTCCGGCCCCAGCGACCAGGCGCGATTCGGCAGCGACAATAAACTGTGGATCGCTGAGGCGGTCACGCCACCGCTGGCGCTGAGCGTCAGGTCGGGATAATAACCGGCAATCGCCACTCCGACCGCCGCGTTGGCGGCCGCCACGTTACGTTCGGCATAGGCGATGTCCGGACGGCGCTGCAGCAGCGCCGAAGGCAGGCTCTGTGGAATGGACGGCAGCGTGGCATCCAGCTTCGCCACCGGCAACGTAAAGTCGGCTGGCGCCCGCCCCAGCAGCAGCGCCACCGCGTGCTCCAGTTGCGCGCGCTGCCACTGATAATCCTGCGCCGAAGCGCGGGCGCTCTCCAGCTGCATCTGCGCCTGCGCCAGAGTGGCGCGGGATTCGCTACCGGCGCGGTACTTGTTGTTAATCACGCTGAGATAGCGCTGATAAGATTCAATGCTGCGCTGATAGAGCGCGATCTTTTCGTCGATGATGCGCAGCTGAAAATAGTCCTGCGCCAGCTCTGACTGGGCGCTCAGCGTGACATTGGCCAGTTCAGCCTGGCTGGCCTGCGCGCTGGCCTTATCCTCTTCCTGGGTGCGGCGCAGTTTGCCCCACAGATCCAGCTCCCAGCTGGCATTCAGCGTAGCGCTGTGGCTGTTGCTGACGCTGCGCTGACCGCTGGTGCTGGCACGGCTGCCGCTGCGCGTGCTGCTGACATCGTAGTCAAGTGAGGGAAACAGCGCCGCGCGCGACTGCGCGCTCAGCGCCTGGGCTTCGCGATACTGCGCCGCGTAACTGGCGACGTTCTGGTTGGAGATGCTCACCTGGCGCAGCAGGCTGGACAAGGTGGCATCGTGATACACCGTCCACCACTCCCCTTTGCGACTGGCGTCCTGCGGCGTAGCCTGCGTCCAGCCTTTGGCCTCTTTATAGTGCGTCGGCAGCGCCATCGCCGGACGCTGATAATCGGGGCCAACGCTACAGCCAGCAACCAGTAGCGCCGCCGTCAGCGCGCCAATGTTCATCATTTTCATCAATCAGGATTCCACATGACGCACGCGCCGCCACTGACGCTGGGTGGCGCGGCTGAGACGATCCAGCCAGAGATAGACCACTGGCGTGGTAAACAGGGTTAGCAGCTGGCTCAGGGCCAGACCGCCGGCAATCGCAATCCCCAGCGGACTGCGTAAATCAGCGTCGCCACCGCTGCCCAGCGCCAGCGGCAGAGCGCCGAAGAAGGCGGCCAGCGTGGTCATCATGATCGGCCGAAAGCGCATCAGGCACGCCTGCGTAATCGCCTGCTGCGGCGACAACCCCTGGCTGCGCTCGGCGTGCAGGGCAAAATCGATCATCATGATGGCGTTTTTCTTGACGATACCGATCAGCAAAATGATGCCGATCAGCGCAATCACCGTCAGCTGCGTATTGGTCAGCAGCAACAGCAGCAGCGCCCCGACGCCTGCCGACGGCAGCGTGGAGAGAATGGTCAGCGGGTGAATGTAACTCTCATACAGCACGCCCAGGACGATATACACCGCCGCCAGCGCCGCAATAATCAGCCACGGCATAGTGGCGGTGAGCTGAGAGAACGCTGCGGCAGTGCCGGCAAAACCCGCCTGAATGCTCGAGGGCAACCCCAGCTGTGCCATCGCTTGCTTAATCAGCGTCTGCGCCTGCTCCAGCGACACGCCGTCGTTGAGGTTGAAGGCGATGGTGCTGGTCGCTGACTGGCCCTGATGCGCAACCGACAGCGGCGCGTTGCCGCCGCTGAAGCGGGCAAAGGCCGCCAGCGGCACGCGATCGCCGCTGTCGTTAATCACATACAGTTGTTGCAACATGGCCGGATCGCGCGTGTCGCTGTCCTGCAGGGCCATCACCACATGGTACTGATTGAGCGTGTGATAGAGCGTGGCAATCTGTCGCTGGCTAAAGGCATTGTTCAGCAGCGTGTCCAGCATCTGCACGTTAACGCCCAGCCGCGTGGCGCGGTCGCGATCGATGTTGATCACCACCTCCTGTCCGCCAGTTTGCGCATCGGAATCCACGCTGTTGAGTTGCGGTATCGCGGCCAGCGCCGCCTGGACTTTTGGCGTCCAGCGGCGCAGCAGATCGAGATTGTCAGCCTGCAGGCTGTACTGATAAGTGGCGTTGGCGCTGCGCCCGCCGATGTGCAGATCCTGCGCGGCCATCAGGAACAGCTGCGCCCCGGCAATATGGCGGGTTTTCAGGCTCAGCCGGTTAGCCACTTCGGTGGCGCTGGCGCTGCGCTGATCAAAATCTTTCAGCCGGACAAAAAAGTTGGCGCTATTGCGCGAGCCAAACATGCCGCTGCCCATTGAGGACATTACGCTGTCTACCGCCGGATCGGCCTCAATGATTTTGGTGAACGCCAGCATCTTTGGCTTCATCGCCTGGAAGGAGATGTTCTGGTCAGCGCGCAGGGCGCCCATCAGCAGGCCGGTGTCCTGATTGGGGAAAAAGCCCTTTTGCACCACGCTAAACAGAAACAGGTTAAGCAGCACGGTGAGCAGCAAACTCAGCAGGGTAATCTTCTGGTGCGCCATCACCCACGCCAGGCCACGCGCGTAAGCGGCCAGCAGCGCGTTGAGCGCATTTTCAATCAGCTGATAGAGCGGATGCGGCCGCCGGGTGACCTGCGGCTTCGGCCGCAGCAGCCGGGCGCACAGCATCGGGGTCAGGCTGAGCGAGACAAACATGGAGATCAGCAGTGAGACCGTCAGCGTCACCGCAAATTCGCGGAACAGGCGGCCAACAATACTGCCCATTAGCAGAATCGGGATAAACACCGCCACCAGCGACACCGTCATCGACAGCACCGTAAAGCTCACCTCATGGGCACCGCGCAGGGCGGCACGCAGCGGACTCAGACCGGCTTCGATGTGCCGGGTGATATTTTCCAGCACCACGATGGCGTCATCAACGACAAAACCCGTGGCGATGATCAGCGCCATCAGCGACAGGTTATCAAGACTGTAGCCGAGCAGATACATCACCGCGCAGGTGCCGATCAGCGACACCGGCAGCGCCAGCGCCGGAATCACCACCGCCTGCAGATTACGCAGGAAGACAAATACCACAGCAATCACCAGCAGCATCGCCACCAGCAGCGTCTCTTCGGTGTCATACAGTGAGGCGCGCACCGTTGGCGAACGGTCCACCACCACTTTGAGCTGGGTATCGGCAGGCAGATCTTTCTCCAGCTGTGGCAGCTGCGCTTTGATGGCGTCAATGGTGTCGAGCATGTTAGCGCCGGCCTGACGCTTGATGGCGATCATCACCGACGGCTGTGAATTGAGAAAGCCGGCCTGATACTGATCCTCCACCGAGTCATACACCGTGGCGACGTCATGCAGTCGCACCGCCTTACCCGCGTGGTAGCTGACTATCAGGTCGCGGTACTGTGCCGCTTTGTCCAGCTGGCCGTTGCCGTCCACCATCCAGGACTGGCTACTGCCCTGCAGCATGCCTTTCGGCAGATTGGTGGTGCTGCTGGCGACGGCGCTGCGCACCGTATCCAGCGCAATGCCATAGTGCGTCAGCTGTTGCGGCTGCAGATCGATGCGGACCGCCGGCAGCGCGCTGCCCATCAGCGACACCTCGCCCACGCCCCTGACCTGCCCCATCGCCTGTTCAATTTTGCTTTCGGCGAGGTCATACAGTTCACCCGGCGTGCGCGTGGCGGAGGTAAGCGCCAGCATCACAATCGGCGCGTCCGAGGGATTTGCTTTGCGATAGGTCGGCAGCGACTCCATAGCACTCGGTAACAGGCTGCGCGCCGCGTTTATCGCTGCCTGCACGTCGCGCGCCGCGCCATTGATATCGCGGTCAAGTTCAAACTGCAGTATCACGCTGGTCGAGCCCTGCGAGCTGGTCGACGTCATCTCCGTCACACCGGCAATCTGGCCGAGCGAACGCTCCAGCGGCGTCGCTACCGTGGCCGCCATGGTTTCCGGGCTGGCACCGGCCAGGCTGGCGCTGACCATGATGGTAGGAAAATCCACCTGCGGCAGCGGCGCGACGGGCAGCAGCCGGTAGCCCAGCGCCCCGAGCAGCAGGATCGCCAGCGTCAGCAGCAGCGTGGCAACCGGGCGAAAGATAAATAGCCGGGTGATGTTCATGGCTCGCCCCGCGCCTGCTGCTGCCGGCGCTGCACGTAGCGCTTACCGCGCTGCGCCAGCCCATCAAACCACAGATAGATCACCGGGGTGGAGAACAGCGTCAGCACCTGGCTCACCAGCAGGCCACCGACAATCACCAGCCCGAGCGGCTGACGCAGTTCGGCACCGGAGCCGGAGGCCAGCATCAGCGGCAGCGCACCGAGCAGCGCCGCCATGGTGGTCATCAGAATCGGCCGGAAGCGCAGCAGACAGGCCTGATGGATCGCTTCGCGCGGCGTCATTTGCTGCTTATGCTGCGCCTCCAGCGCGAAGTCGATCATCATAATGGCGTTCTTTTTGACGATGCCAATCAGCAGAATGACGCCAATCAGCGCGATCAGGCTGAATTCACTGCCCGCCAGCATCAGCGTCAGCAGCGCCCCGACCGCCGCCGACGGCAGCGTGGAGAGAATGGTCACCGGATGAATAAAGCTTTCATACAGAATGCCCAGCACCACGTACATGGTGATCAGCGCCGCCAGAATCAGCCACAGCGTGTTGCCGGTGGCGCTCTGAAACGCCGCGGTTTCACCCTGATAGCGCAGCGTTATGCTGGCGGGCAGTTTAAGCTGCTGCGTGACCTGCGCAATCGCCCGCTGTCCCTCCTCCAGCGAATAACCGGGGTTAAGATTGAACGACACCATCACCGCCGGGAACTGATTCAGGCGCATGTGCATCAGCGCCCCGGTCCGCGCATGCACGCTGGCGATGGCGGTGAGTTTCACCATGCCGGTGGTGGTGGTCTCACTGTCGCTGTCGCTGCTGGTTGATGCACTGCTGCTCACCGGCAGATAAACGTCATCAAAAGACGCCGGAGACTGCTGATACTGCGGCGCCACTTCCAGCACCACGCGATACTGGTTCGCCTGGGTAAAAATGGTGGAAACCAGCCGCTGACCAAAGCTGTTGTACAGCGCGGTATCGACGTCAGCTGCCGTGATGCCGTAGCGCGCCGCTTTATCGCGGTTCAGCTCCACATAGGCCACGCGCCCCTGATCCTGCAGGTTGCTGACCACGCCATTAAACTCCGGGCGCTGCTGCAGCGCAGCTATCAGCTGCGGCGTCCAGCGCACCAGGTTTTCGCTGTCGGCATCATCGAGGGTGAACTGGTACTGGCTCGGCGTCACCTGATCGTTGACCGTCAGGTCCTGTGCTGGCTGCAGATAAAGCTGAATGCCGGCGACCTGGCGCGCCGCCTGCTGTAGCTGCGCAATCACCTCATCGGCTTTGACGTCGCGCTGGTCAAACGCTTTCAGGTTGATCTGCAGGCGCCCGCTATTGAGACTGGTGTTATTGCCGTCGATACCAATGGTTGAGGACACACTTTCGACCGCCGGATTTTGCAGGATCACCGTTGCCAGCGCCTGCTGACGCTGCGCCATCGCCGTGAACGAGACATCCTGCGACGCCACGGTCACCCCCTGAATCAGCCCGGTATCCTGCGTGGGAAAGAACCCTTTCGGGATGGCCAGATACAGCAGCGCGGTGAGTGCAAAGGTTGCCAGCGCCACCAGCAGCGTCAGCTTCTGATGGTTGAGCACTACGCTGAGCAGGCGGTCATAGCCGCGGACCAGTTTGTCAAACAGCTCGCCGCCTTTGCGCGCAAAGCGTGACTGCTGCGCCTCAGGAATATGCCTTAACAGCCAGGCACACAGCATCGGCGTCAGCGTCAGCGACACCACCATCGACACCAGAATCGACACGGCCAGGGTGATGGCGAATTCGCGGAACAGCCGTCCGACCACATCGCCCATAAACAGCAGCGGAATCAGGACCGCAATCAGGGAAAACGTGAGGGAAATGATGGTGAAGCCAATCTGCTGCGAACCTTTCAGCGCCGCCTGCATCGGCGTTTCGCCCTGCTCCAGCCGGCGCGAAATGTTCTCCACCACCACAATCGCGTCATCAATGACAAACCCGGTGGCGATGGTCAGCGCCATCAGCGACAGGTTGTTGAGGCTAAAATCGGCGAGATACATCACGCCAAAGGTGCCAATCAGCGACAGCGGTACTGCCACGCTGGGAATCAGCGTCGCCGCCACGTTGCGCAGAAACAGGAAGGTCACCATCACCACCAGTGCGATCGACAGCATCAGTTCAAACTGTACGTCGCTGATCGAGGCGCGGATGGTTTGCGTGCGATCGGCGAGCACACGCATTTTCACGCCATCCGGCAGCGCCGCCTGCAGTACGGGCAGCTGCTTTTTAATGCTATCCACCACCTGAATGACGTTGGCGCCGGGCTGGCGCTGCACGCTGATGACAATCGCCGGACGGTTATTGGCCCACGCCGACTGAAAGCGATTCTCCGGCCCCTGTTCGATATGGGCGATATCTTTCAGCCGCAGCGCCGCACCGTTCTGCCAGGTGAGAATCAGATTGCCGTATTCGGCTGCGGTGCGCAGCTGGTCGTTGGCGTCGATGGTCACCGAGTGATATTTGCCGTCGAAACCGCCTTTCGAACCGTTGACGTTGCTGTTGGCGATCAGCGTATTGACGTCTTCCAGCGACAACTTGTGCGCCGCCAGCGCTTTTGGATCCATCTGCACGCGAATCGCCGGCTGATTGCCGCCCGCCAGGGTCACCATCCCCACACCGTTGATTTGCGACAGCTTCAGCGCCACGCGCGTGTTCACCAGATCCTGCACTTCAGTCAGCGGCAGCGTGTCGGAACTGGCGGCCAGCGTGATCACTGCACTGTCGGCCGGATTGACCTTTTTATACGTCGGCGGATTAGGCAGATCTTCCGGTAGCAGATTATTCGCTGCGTTGATTGCCGCCTGAACTTCCTGTTCAGCGACGTCAAGCGACAGATCGAGGCTGAATTTCAGGGTAATAATCGATGATCCGCCCGAGCTGGCAGACGTCATCTGGCTAAGACCGGCCATCTGACCGAGCTGACGCTCCAGCGGCGAGGTTACGGATGAGGCCATCACGTCCGGGCTGGCGCCAGGATAAAGGGTAGTAACCTGAATGGTCGGATAATCCACCTGCGGCAGCGCCGAGGTGGAGAGAAAGCGATAAGCGAACAGGCCGGCGATCAGCACGCCGATCATCAGCAGAATCGTCGCCACCGGGCGCAGGATAAACAGACGAGACGGATTCATGGCTGGGTACTTTTGCTGTCGTCAGCCAGCTGGACTTTGCTGCCGTTAGTCAGACGATCGATCCCCTCGGTCACCAGACGATCGCCTGGCGCCACGCCCTGCAGGATCGCCTGACGATCTTCCCCCAGTGCCGGTCCGGTGGTGACCGCTTTGCGCGTCACGCTATTGTCTTTGTTGATAATAAACACAAAGCTCCCGTCGCTGCTCAGCTGCAGCGCCTGCGCCGGGATCACCGTCGCGTTTTTCAGCGTGCCGGTTTGCAGACGCAGATTAACGAACTGGTTGGCAAACAGCGCTTCGTCCTGGTTAGGAAAGCTGGCTTTCAGTTCGATGGTGCCGGTGCTGGTATCGATCTGATTGCTGATGTACTTCACCTCACCCTGCGCCAGTATGGTGCTGTTGTCCTGATCGAAGGCCGTCGCGGGCAGGCTCTGGCCGTTGCGCAGTGCGCGCGTCAGCTGCGCGATGTAACTCTGCGGCACGCTGAACGTCACGGCAGCAGGCTGCATTTGCGTCACCACCACAATGCCGGTGGTGTCGCTGGTCTGCACCATATTGCCGGGATCGACCAGCCGCAGGCCCACGCGGCCGCTGATCGGCGAGGTGATGCGGGCATACTCAATATCCAGTTTTGCGCTGGCGATTTGCGCCTGATCCGCCGCCACCGCGCCCTGATACTGGCCGACGGTAGCAATCTGGCTATCCAGATCCTGGCGCGACAGCGAGTCCTGCGCTGCCAGCTTTTTGTAGCGTGCCAGCGTCAGTTGCGCACTGTGCAGCAGCGCCTGGTTCTGGCTGAGATCGCCCTGATACTGCGCCAGCGTCGCCTGATAACTGCGCGGATCGATCTGCGCCAGCAGCTGACCGGCGCTGACTTTCTGCCCTTCAGTAAAGAACACCTGCTGCAGCTGCCCGGCCACGCGGCTGGTGACGGTGACGCTGGCGTTGGGGATCACCGTGCCGAGCGCATTCAGGTACACCGGCACGTCGGCTGTCGCGGCAACGCCGCTGTGCACCAGCGTTGCCGGGCCGCTCATCTGCGCCGCGCCGCGATGACCGCCTGGCGGCAGGTCGCCGGGTGCTGCGCCCCGCTTGCCGCCTGCCACACGCCAGATCACGCCTGCCGCGATCAGCAGCACCAGCAACACAAGCAGCCATTTCAGCCAGCGGGAGAAACCAGAACGGGGAGCATGGATAGTCATCAGCGTCTTCAGATCAGCAAAAGTGTGGGTAAAACCCCCGGTAAACAGGGGATTATTTCAGCGAAAATCATCACGACGCGCATTATCGGCGGATCGCCAGAACGTTTTCTATACGCAAACCGTAAGCGTTTCGTTAAGAGATGCAGGATTTAAACCGCGCCCGGCAACGGCCGGTGATGGCGCGCGCAGGCGCAATAAACGGGAGAGGAGGACAACTTACAGGCAAAAAAAACCCACGCATCCGCGTGGGTCGGTGCAACCGAACAGGGTGAATACCACAAGGGTATCGCTGCCGCAGCAGCCGATCTTCACACCAATCAATACCTCTGGGACCTTTATCGTCGCGCAATGGCGGCACGGATAACAGCCGCAAATCGCAACGGAGTTCGGCGAAATGCAACGAGGTGTGAAAAGCTCGACTGCGCGTTTACATCCTGATTTCGTTAAGATTTATCTGATGCCGGTTTACTGTAAATCGCGTCGGGTGCCACGTTCATGTGTTTCAGCACCGGCCCCATGATGTTGCCGAATACCGGCGCGGCCACCGAGCCGCCAAAGTGATCGCCAGCGGTAGGATGGTTAATCATCACCACCAGCGCCACTTCCGGATGGCTGGCCGGCGCGATGCCGGCGGTGTAGTTGACATAGCCGCCGTCATATTTGCCGCTGCTGCCCATCTTCTCCGCGGTGCCGGTTTTGGTCGCCAGCCGGTAGCCCGGTACCGCCGCTTTCACCCCGGTACCGCCCGGCAGCACGTCACTCTCCAGCATGTGCACCACGGTTTGCACGATCTGCGGATCCGCCACCTGCCTGCCCAGCACCGGTGGCGTCACTTTGGTGATCGACAGCGGGCGATAGACGCCATACGAACCGAGCGTGGCGTATTCACGCGCAATCTGCAGCGGCGTTACGCGCAGACCGTAACCGAACGAAAAAGTGGCGCGCTCGATGTCGGCCCAGCGCTGGCGATGCAGCGGGAAGTAGCCCACGCTCTCTCCGGTCAGCCCCAGCCCGGTCGGCTTGCCGAGACCAAACGCCTGATAGGTGTTCACCAGCGCTTCCGCCGGCATTGCCAGCGCGATGTGCGAGACGCCGATGTCGCTGGATTTCTGCAAAATGCCGGTCATGGTCAGGCGCGGCCAGTGGCCGACATCGCGGATCAGGTGGCCGTTGACGCTGTAGGGCGTGGTGTCGATCACCGAATCGGGGCGCACCAGATGACGCTGCAGCCCTTCCATCACCACCAGCGGCTTCACCGTCGAACCGGGCTCGTAGCTGTCGTTGATGGCGGTATTGCGCATTTGCGCCGGCGTGGCGTTGTCATAATTGTTGGGGTTGAACGACGGATAAGACGCCATGGCGAGGATTTCGCCGGTGTCGATCTTCACCAGCACCGCCGCGCCTGAATCGGCCTTGTTGAGCAGCACGCCGTCGCGCAGCTTGCTGTACAGCGTAAACTGGTCAAACTTATCGATGCTGAGCTGCACCGTCGGCGGCTGCTTCGGCGGCTCGTAATCGATCATCGCAATAATGTTGCCGTCCCCATCCTGGCGATACACCTCTTTACCCGGCTCGCCCTGCAGTACCCGGTCAAAGCCCTTCTCCAGCCCGTTAAGCCCGTTATTGTCCGCCCCGACGATGCCAATCAGCGGCGCCGCGGCCTCACTCATCGGATAAAAACGGCTGTCGTCATACACCGAACTGATGCCTTTCAGATGCAGCTCTGCAATATCTTTGGCAATGCCCAGCTCGATTTTGCGCCCGAGATAGAGGAAGCGCTTTTTCGGATTGGCGGTGATCTGCGCGCGCAGCTCGTCCGGTCGCAGATTCAGCGCCGCCGCCAGATAGCTCCATTTGGCGCTGGTGAAATCGGGATTGGCCTCCAGCACGCGCAGCGGATCGGCGATGATATCGCGCGATGGCACGCTGAGCGCCAGCGCCTGGCCGTCGCGGTCGAGCAGCGTGCCGCGGTTGGTCGGCAGCGTCACGGTACGCAGCGAGCGCTGGTCGGCCTCGTGCTCCAGCATCGGATGATTGATCAGCTGCAGATCGCCGACACGCGCCAGCAGCAGGCCCATGCAGCCTAATACGCCCAGACAAATCAGACGAAAACGAAACGGGTTAAACGGGGCTTTAATCTGGTCTTTTCCCAGAAATTTTTTAATCGGGGGCATGGCGATCCGCTGCGATAAAAGATGAATCCAAAGGGGTTAGCTGCAGTTATAAAGAAAGGTAAAGCGAGTTGACAGGAAAACAATGTATCAGTTCGTTTATGCCCGATTGAGGTCACCACAACGGGACGCTTCACACCGGCAGATCGCAGGCAAAAAAAACCTGCGCATCTGCGCAGGTCGGTGTAATCAAGAAAACTGTTGATGTTCACCCATCAATACCTCTGGGACCCTGACTGTAGCAAGTTGCTCAGCGCAGAAACTATCACTCAAACGCAACAGTTACCGGCAAAATGTAACCAGCGGTGAGATTGTTAGCCGATTGTGCAACTGGCGTGTTTTTTAATTTCCACCAGGCAGCTCATGGCGTTTGGTCCCTGAGTTAACGACGAGGTTCCGATGTCGAGCGTCAGCACGTTAGGGTTGCCGGCGCGGTCCCACGGCTGCCACGCTTTGCCGAAACCGGGATCGAACCAGGCGCCGGTGGCGATGATCACCACGCCGGGCGTCAGGCCGTCCGTCAGGCGAACGCCAGCCAGCATACGGCCACGCGCGTTGCTCACTTCAATCTCATCGCCGTCACTGATACCGCGCGCGGCGGCATCGTCAATGTGCATATACAGCGTTTCGTGACCGGCAGTTTTGCCGGCCTGCACCGTGGCGGTGGCATCCAGCTGGCTGTGCAGGCGATCCGCAGGCTGCACCGAAATCATGTGCAGCGGGAACTGCGCGCTGAGCGCTGCGCCAAGCCACTCCTGCGGCGCGCGCCACTCCGGATGCCCGGCGAAATCCGCCAGCTGGTAATCGGCGATGGTCTGGCAAAACAGCTCAATTTTACCGCTGGCGGTGTGAATCGGATGCGCCTGCGGATCGGCGCGGAAATCATCCATAAACACGTACGGCTTGCCGCCCTGCGGAATCTCAACAAAACCGCGCTGCCAGAATGCCTCGAACTCCGGGAACGCGATGTCCAGCTGCGCATGCGCCTGCGCGCACTGCTGGTAAAGATGCTCAATCCACTGCATCTCGTTGCGTCCTTCGGTAAAGCGATCGCGGTAGCCAAGGCGATCGGCCAGATCGGCAAAAATATCAAAGTCGTTACGCGCCTGATGCTGCGGTTTAATCGCCTGGTGCATCGCCAGCACGAAGCGGTCACGCGAGGAGCCGCCAATGTCGTTGCGCTCCAGCGTGGTGGTGGCCGGCAGCACGATATCCGCCATCTGCGCCGCGGGCGTCCAGACGATATCCTGCACGATGACCGTATCCGGACGCTGCCAGCCCTCGACCAGCCGGTTGAGCTGCTGGTGATGGTGGAACGGATTGCCGCCTGCCCAGTGCACCAGGTGAATGTCGGGATAGTGCAGCGTCTCGCCCTGAAACGCATACGGCTGGCCGGGATTGAGCAGCATGTCGCTGATGCGCGCCACCGGGATCGACAGGTTCGCCGGATTCGGGCCGGTGCTCATCAGCGGCGCCGGGCCTTCCTGGCGCGGATTGCCGACGCTGTTCATTGAGCCATGACCAAAAGAGAAGCCGCCGCCCGGCAGTCCCGGCTGGCCCAGCATCGACGAGAGCGCAATCATCATCCAGTACGGCTGCTCGCCGCGATGGGCGCGCTGCACCGCATAAGCACAGGTGATAAAGCTGCGTTTGCCCACCAGCTGCTGCGCCAGCAGCGCGATACGCGCCGCCGGGATGCCGGTTATCGCACTGGCCCACGCGGGCGTTTTCGCCACGCCGTCGCTTTCGCCCAGCAGATAGGCACGCAGTTGCGGCCAGCCGGTGCAGTGGCTGGCGAGGAAAGCCTCATCGATCGCGTTGCGGCGGGTAATTTCATAGCCGAGCGCCAGCATCAGCGCCACGTCGGTGTTCGGGCGAATCGGAATCCACTCGGCGTTAACGAATGCCGGGCAGTCATCGCGCATCGGGCTGATGTTAATGATCGGCGTGCCTTTGGCGCTCAGCTGCTGCAGCGCCGGTTTCAGGCTGTGCTCGCCGGCGCCGCCGGAGGCCACCTGCGCATTTTTCAGCGCCAGGCCGCCAAAGGCGACGAAAATTTCTGCATGCTCCACCACCTGCGGCCAGTCGGTGACGCGGCCGGTGAGCGGCATATAAGTGCCAATCACGTACGGCAGAAAGAACTGTGCCGCGCCCCAGCTGTAGTTACCCTGCTGATCAACGCCACCGCCGCCCTGGAAATAGAAGCGACGAATCAGGGTGCGCGCGTGGTTAACGCGACCGGCTGATGACCAGCCGTACGAACCGTTGAAAATGCCGGAAGCGCCGTAGCGGTCGCGCACCCGGCGGTTCTCTTCAGCCACCAGATCGAGCGCGGTGTCCCAGTCCACGGCGACAAAATCTTCCCGGCCGCGCAGCGTGCGATCGCTGTTTTCACGCGACTTCAGCCACGAACGGCGCACCATCGGCTGACGGATGCGTTTATCCGAGTACACCAATTCAGGGAGAGTGTGGATCATCGGGGAAGGATCGGCATCGGCGAAGAAAGGTTCGCAGGCAATCAGGCGCTGATTTTCGGTGACGGCGGTAAACGCGCCCCAGTGCGCAAGGTGCGGCACACGAGTTTTCATGGTTATGGGTCCGGCAGGCAGGTGTGATTCAGGCTGGCAGCATAGCACGGTGCCGTTACCGGGCTAAAGCCTCACCGTGAGCGTCTGATTTTCCGCACTTTTGCGACAGCGCTGACATTCTGGCGGGTTGCGGCTGCCGGGCTTTTCCGTAACACTGAGAGCATGTGTAAACGTTTTCCCGGATGTCGACCATTGCATGGCTACTATTAAGGATGTTGCCCGCATGGCGGGGGTGTCGGTCGCGACCGTGTCCCGCGTCATCAATAATTCGCCCAAAGCC
Organism: Pantoea sp. VS1; assembly: GCF_002207995.1. Classification (NCBI taxonomy): domain Bacteria; kingdom Pseudomonadati; phylum Pseudomonadota; class Gammaproteobacteria; order Enterobacterales; family Erwiniaceae; genus Pantoea; species Pantoea sp. VS1. The sequence continues at coordinate 69,033 of NZ_NHZE01000044.1, read as the reverse complement.
AGCGAGAGTTCGCGCCTCGCCGTTACCCAGGCCATGGAACAGCTGCAGTATCACCCGAACGCCAATGCCCGCGCGCTGGCGCAGCAATCCACCGAAACGCTCGGGCTGGTGGTAGGCGATGTGTCAGACCCGTTTTTTGGCGCGATGGTGAAAGCGGTCGATGAAGTCGCCGGGCAAACCGGCAACTTTCTGCTGATTGGTAACGGTTACCATAATGAGCAGAAAGAGCGTCAGGCGATTGAACAGCTGATGCGCCATCGCTGCGCTGCGCTGGTGGTGCACGCCAAGAAAATTCCCGATGACGATTTAGAGCTGCTGATGAAGCAGGTGCCGGGCATGGTGCTGCTGAACCGGCTGCTGCAGGGGTTTGAGTCACGCTGCATTGCGCTGGATGACCGCTACGGCGCCTGGCTGGCTACGCGCCACCTGATTCAGCAGGGTCATACGCAGATCGCCTTTATCTGCTCGACGCACACCATCTCTGACGCCGAAGATCGGCTGCAGGGCTACTACGATGCGCTGAAGGAGCACGGTCTGCCGTGCAACGACCGGCTGGTGGCGTGGGGAGAACCGGATGAGGTTGGTGGCGAGCAGGCAATGACGGAACTGCTCGGACGCGGCAAGCAGGTGAGCGCGGTGGCGTGCTACAACGATTCGATGGCCGCCGGTGCGCTGGCGGTGCTGAGCGATAACGGCATTCGCGTGCCGGAAGAGATGTCGCTGATTGGCTTTGATGATGTGCTGGTGTCGCGCTACGTGCGTCCGCGCCTGACTACGGTGCGCTATCCGATTGTGACCATGGCGCAGCAGGCCGCGCAGCTGGCGCTGGCGCTGGCCAACGGCACCGCGCTGCCGGAGGTGACCAATATGTTTAGCCCGACGCTGGTCAGGCGGCATTCGGTGGGTGGGCCGGGTTAAACGGGTGCGGGCTTTCCCTCACCCTGACCCTCTCCCTGAGGGAGAGGGAACGTTCCAGAGCGCGGTCAGCCCTTGCGGCAGGGAGAGCGCGGTCAGCCCCCTCGCCCGCTTGCGGGAGAGGGTTGGGGTGAGGGCCAGCGCGCACCCAACCCACTATAAATCCTGCGAATACACCTTCACCTGCACCTCAGGAAACTCCAGCGCATCACACTGATACTGCCAGCCGAAACGCTCGTAGTAGCCGCCAAACGTCGACCACAGCCACACCGTTGCATAGCCGCGCTGGCGGGCGTAATCCAGCACGTGCTGTTGCAGGGCGGTGCTCAGCCCCTGCCCGCGCGCCGCTTCATCCACATACAGCGCGGCAACCCACGGATAGAGATCCTGACGGCTAATCAAATCGCAGCGCCAGAACCCTACCGTGCCATGCGGCACGTCATCGTCATCCAGCGCGACAAAGGTCACCGGAAACGCGGCACCGTTCAGGCTACTGCGTACAATGCTGTCGTAAAACGCGCGCGAGGTGCCGTCACCAAACGCCTGCCATAGCCAGTCGGTGATCTGGCTGGCGTGATGCGGCACGCTGCTGAGCGGCACGATGCGCATCAGTTCAGCTCCAGCGCCAGCAGTTCCTGAATGGTCTGCGCACGGCGAATCTCACGCGGCACGCCCTGCTCAAACAGCACTTCCGGGATCAGCGGACGGCTGTTGTAGTTGGAGGACATTGATGCGCCGTAAGCGCCGGTATCATGGAACACCAGATAATCGCCGACCTGTGCCGCCGGCAGCGCGCGGGTTTCCACTTTGCCCCCTTCCAGCTGGGTAAACACATCTCCCGACTCACACAGCGGCCCGGCCACCACGCTCTCCACATGCGCCTCACCCGGCACACTGCCATCGGCAGGCAGCAGCGAAATATGGTGATAGCTGCCGTACATCGACGGACGCATCAGATCGCTGAAACCGGCATCCACCAGCACAAAGTGACGGCTACCCATCTGCTTCACCGCCCGCACCTGCGACACCAGTACGCCCGACTCCGCCACCAGAAAACGGCCCGGCTCAATCTCCAGCTTCACCGCATGGCCGAGGTGCGCCGCGATACGCTCGCGCGCGCCGTTCCACAGGCCGTAATAGTGCTGCGTATCAATCGCCTCCTCACCAAAGCGGTAAGGAATCGACAGCCCGCCGCCCGCCGAAATGGCCTGCAGGTCCTGACCAAAGGCCACTACCTGGTCGACCATCGCGTCGCACACCTGCTGCAGATGGCCATAATCGACGCCGGAACCGATGTGCATATGTAGCCCCACCAGCTGCAGGCCATGCTGCTGAATCGCCGCCAGCGCCAGCGGCAGATCGCTGTGCCAGATGCCGTGCTTACTGTTTTCGCCGCCGGTATTGGTTTTCTGGCTGTGACCGTGGCCAAAGCCCGGATTAATGCGCAGCCAGACGCTGTGACCCGGCGAAACCGCGCCGAGCTGATGCAGCATATCTACTGAGCCGGCATTCACCGGCACCTTCAGCTCGGCGATGCGCGCCAGCGTCGGTGAGTCCAGCACATCGGCGGTGAACACAATATCCTCGCCGCCCGGCTGAAAACCGGCAGCCAGCGCACGTTCGATCTCGCCGAGCGAAACCGAATCGACCCTGACGCCGGCAGCACGCATCAGGCGCAGAATATGAATATTTGAGCAGGCCTTTTGCGCAAAGCGCACCACGTCAAACGCGCTGAGCTGCGCAATACGCTGCTGAATGATTTCGGCATCGTAAGCCCAGAACGGGCCGCTGTAGCGCTGCGCCAGCGGCAGCAGATTTGTGGCGTTAAGCGCCGTCTGGGAATCGTTAAGTGGACGTGGCATGAGCATTCTCCTGAGTCGTTGCTGTCATTTAGCCACAGCACAGTGATGCAGAAAAATATCTGTTTAAGCATCAGCTATGCAAATATGATATGGATAACACGGAGGCGACGATGGCAAAAATCAACTGGCGGCATATCGAAATCTTTCACGCGGTGATGACCAGCGGCAATCTGACCCAGGCCGCCACGCTGCTGCATACCTCGCAGCCAACGATGAGCCGCGAACTGGCGCGGCTGGAGCAGCAGCTGGGCTTACAGCTGTTTGAGCGGGTGCGCGGCCGCCTGCAGCCCACCGTGCAGGGGCTGCGGCTGTACGAAGAGGTGCAGCGCTCGTGGTACGGTCTGGATCGCATCATGGATGCCGCCGAAGGGTTGCGCAATTTCCGCCAGGGCGAGCTGTCCATCGCCTGCCTGCCGGTCTTTTCCCAGTCGCTGTTGCCGCCATTGCTGCAGCCGTTTTTACAGCGCTATCCGCAGGTGAGCCTGAATATTATTCCGCAGGAGTCGCCGCTGCTGGAGGAGTGGCTGTCGGCGCAGCGCTACGATCTCGGTCTGACCGAAACCCAGCATGCACCCGCCGGGACTGAACGCCTGGCACTGCTGACCTGTGATGAAGTGTGTGTGCTGCCGCCGCAGCATCCGCTGTGTCAGCGGGCGGTGCTGACGCCGCAGGATTTTCACGGTGAAAACTATGTCAGCCTGTCGCGCAGCGATAGCTATCGTCAGTTGCTGGATGCGCTGTTCCATGAGCAGCAGGTGGAGCGGCGGCTGGTGCTGGAGACGCACAGCGCCGCGTCGGTGTGCGCGATGGTGCGCGCCGGGGTGGGCATTTCGATTGTTAATCCGCTGACGGCGCTGGATTACGCCGACAGCGGCGTGGTGATGCGCCGCTTCAGTATTGCCGTGCCGTTCACGGTAAGCCTGGTGCGGCCACAGCATCGGCCGGCATCGGCGCTGGTCGATCACTTCTGCGACCACCTGCAGCAGCAGGTGGCCACCTTTCCGCAGCGCATCGCCCGGCGTCTGGCTTAAGCGCGAACCGTCTCGCGCTGACCGCCCGATTTGCGGAAGGTCATCAGACAAACCACTAATCCCGCTGCCGCCAGCGCTGCCGCCGCGACCGGCACCGCCGTCAGGCCATAGCCTTTATCGATTACTGCGCCGCCCACCCACGCACCGAGTGCGTTACCGACGTTGAAGGCCGAAATGTTGAGCGTCGACACCAGATTTGGCGCGTCTTTACCGTGGCGCACCACGTTAATTTGCAGGCCCGGCACGGTGGCGAAGGTCGCCATTGCCCACAGGAACAGGGTTACCTCTGCCAGCCACAGCGCATGGCTGGTCCAGCTGAACAGCAGCGAGAACACGGCGATCAGCGAGAAGCTGAGGATCAGGCTGAACGACACTTTCCAGTCCGCCAGTTTTCCGCCAACAATGTTACCCACCGTCAGGCCAGCGCCAATCAGGAATAGCGTCCAGCTGACACCGCGATCGCTGATGCCGGTCACCTGCAGCAGCAGCGGTGCAATGTAGCTGAACAGCGCAAACATCGCGGCGGCAAAACACACCGTCATCAGCAGCGACAGCCACAATTTGCCGTTGGCCAGCGCGCTGATTTCGCTCGCCAGGTGCACCGGTTTTTCATCTTTGTTAGTCGGCAGGCTGACAATCAGCGCGATGAACGCGAGGATGCCAATAATCGCCACGCCCCAGAAGGTGGCGCGCCAGCCAAACAGCTGACCAAACCAGGTGCCGAGCGGCACGCCCAGTACGTTGGCCAGCGTCAGACCGGTAAACATCAGCGCCACCGCCGACGCCTGACGGCTCGGTGCCACCAGGCTGGCCGCCACCACTGAACCGATGCCGAAGAACGCACCGTGACACAACGCGGTAATGACGCGCGCCAGCATCAGCAGGTTATAGGTATAAGCCAGCGCACAGAGTACGTTGCCGATGATGAAGATGATCATCAGCAGAATCAGGGTACGTTTACGCGGCAGTTTCGCGGTCAGCAGCGCCATGATTGGCGCGCCGATGGCCACGCCCAGCGCATAGCCGCTGATCAGCCAGCCCGCAGAAGGAATCGACACCTGCAGGTCACCCGCCACTTCCGGCAGTAACCCCATGATGACGAACTCCGTGGTGCCGATGGCGAACGCACTCAGCGCCAGCGCCAGTAATGCAACAGGCATAACACACTCTCCCAAAATAATTTTGCAGGCGGGCCGCACGACGAACGCCGTACGGTTAAGACAGACGCGTATCCCTCCGACAGTGCGGGGATGTTTATTTTTGAACTGCGTCACAGTCTGCTATTAAAGCACAGCCTCTGACTCTCAACCACCCGGGCGGCAGCAAGGCTATTTTGCCTGCGCGGCAATAATCCCGGCGCTAAAAAGTGTCGCTTATGCATCACTGAGACAGGATGGCGATAACAGACTACGCTTGATAACAGGTTGTGATCGCTGTCACAGCGACGGCGCTTTCTGGCGTTAAATCAGGCAGTAAAGGATGGTCGCACATTGCCGATACCCCAATGGATTGCCCGGTAATGCGGCGTCAACACAACAGGGGGACAGAGTTATGCGATGGATCATCGCGCTGGCGATCGGCGGCTTAAGCGGCTGCTCGGTCGGGCACTATGAATACAGCTCAGAAGCGGCCAGGCGCGTCGATATGACCGTCACCGGCATCCCCACCGTGCTCGGCATGGGTGCGCTGGGCACCACTATCCCCCTGACGCGCGAATACAGCCTGACGGCGGCGCACGTGGCCAAATATTCGCTGTATCGGGTAAAGGCGTGGCATCCGGAGTGCGATATCGCCGTGGTTTATCATGCGAATAAAGAAGCCAACCTGCCCCCGCAGTTCCGCAACAGCCATATCGGCGACAACGTTAATCTGTATGGGTATAGCTTTATCTCCGCGCTGCCGGTGGCATCAAGCGGCAAAAACCTGATCAATACGACGCTGAGCAATGACTGGAATAAGGCCAGTTGCGTGGTGGTGGCGGCCAATGCCGGCGTGGTGAAAGGCATGTCCGGCGGCGCGGTGTATAACGCCAGCGACGACACGCTGGCCGGGGTGATTGTCGGCTATAGCAGTCGGATTGATGATAATAAGAGCGGCAAAACGCTGTTTAAAGATGTGGCGCTGTATGTGCCTTATGCGCGGTTCCAGGCGTGGCTGGATGGGGTGGTGAAGTCTTAGGTTGGGTGCGCGCTGATGCCCTCACCCCGGCCCTCTCCCACAGGGAGAGGGAGAAAACCAGAGCTGACCTCTGCCACGGGGAGAGGGAGATAACCACAGCGTCCCCCTCCCACAGGGAGAGGGAGAAAACCACAGCGGCCCTCTCCCACCGGGGTACAGGCAAGTCCCCTCTCCCCATGGGAGAGGGTTAGGGTGAGGGTGAAGGCAACCTGATTACTTACCAGTCGGGCGCAGAGCCGGGAACAGGATCACGTCACGAATGGTGTGGCTGTTGGTGAACAGCATGACCAGACGGTCGATACCAATGCCCAGACCCGCAGTCGGTGGCAGACCGTGCTCCAGCGCGGTGACGTAGTCTTCGTCGTAGAACATCGCTTCGTCATCACCGGCGTCCTTCGCGTTAACCTGCTGCAGGAAACGCTCGGCCTGATCTTCCGCATCGTTCAGCTCGGAGAAGCCGTTACCGATTTCACGGCCGCCGATGAAGAACTCAAAGCGGTCGGTGATTTCCGGGTTCTCGTCATTACGACGCGCCAGCGGTGACACTTCTGCCGGATACTCGGTGATGAAGGTTGGCTGAATCAGGTGCGCTTCTGCGGTCTCTTCGAAGATCTCGGTCACCACGCGGCCCAGCCCCCAGCTCTTCTCCACTTTGATGTGCAGCGCATGGGCAATCGCCACTGCTTTATCAAAGTCATCCAGATCGGCGAGGTCCGTTTCCGGACGGTATTTCTTGATCGCTTCACGCATGGTGAGCTTCTCAAACGGCTTGCCGAAATCGAAGGTGTGCTCACCATAAGGCACTTCCGTCGTGCCCAGCACGTCCTGCGCCAGGGTGCGGAACAGACTCTCGGTCAGTTCGATCAGATCTTTGTAATCCGCATACGCCATATAGAGTTCCATCATGGTGAACTCTGGATTGTGGCGCGGCGAAATCCCTTCGTTACGGAAGTTACGGTTGATCTCAAACACGCGATCAAAACCGCCGACCACCAGACGCTTGAGGTACAGCTCCGGCGCGATACGCAGGTACATGTCGATGTCGAGCGCATTGTGATGGGTGATGAACGGACGCGCGGACGCGCCGCCCGGAATCACCTGCATCATCGGCGTTTCCACTTCCATAAAGTCGCGGTTAACCATGAACTGACGAATGCCGGCCATGATTTGTGAGCGAATTTTGAAGGTTTTACGCGAATCGTCGTTGGAGATCAGGTCGAGGTAACGCTGACGGTAACGGGTTTCCTGATCGGCGAGGCCGTGGAATTTGTCCGGCAGCGGACGCAGCGCTTTGGTCAGCAGGCGCAGCTCAGAGATGTGGATCGACAGCTCGCCGGTTTTGGTTTTGAACAGCTTACCGCGCGCGCCGAGGATATCGCCGAGATCCCATTTTTTGAACTGCTCGTTGTAGACGCCTTCCGGCAGATCGTCACGCGAAACGTAGATCTGGATCTGACCGCCTACATCCTGCAGGGTGGCGAACGACGCTTTACCCATGATGCGGCGGGTCATCATACGACCGGCTACGCTCACCTCAACGCCGAGCGCTTCCAGCTCGTCGTTCTCTTTGCTGTCATAGTCGGCATGCAGACGATCGGAGGTGGTGTCACGGCGGAAATCGTTAGGAAACGCCACGCCCTTTTCACGCAGCGCGCTGAGTTTTTCGCGACGCGCTTTCAGTTCGTTGTTTAACTCAAGGGCGGCATCAGCGCTCTGCGGTTGTTGTTCAGACATGTCGGTTCCTTATAGCCCTGCTTTTAAACTTGCTTCAATAAAACGGTCAAGATCGCCATCCAGTACGGCCTGGGTGTTACGCGTTTCTACGCTGGTACGCAGATCCTTGATGCGCGAATCGTCAAGAACGTATGAACGGATCTGGCTGCCCCAGCCGATGTCCGACTTGTTCTCTTCCGCCGCCTGCTTGTCGGCATTCTTCTTCTGCATTTCGTATTCATACAGCTTGGCACGCAGCTGTTTGAAGGCCTGATCTTTGTTCTTATGCTGCGAGCGGTCGTTTTGGCACTGCACCACAATGTTGGTCGGCAGGTGGGTAATACGCACCGCTGACTCGGTTTTGTTAACGTGCTGACCACCGGCACCCGAGGCGCGATAGACGTCGATACGCAGGTCGGCCGGGTTGATTTCGATGTCGATGTTGTCATCCACTTCCGGGTAAATAAATACCGAACTGAATGAGGTGTGACGACGACCGCCGGAGTCGAACGGGCTCTTACGCACCAGACGATGAACGCCGGTTTCGGTACGCAGCCAGCCGTAAGCGTAATCACCGATGATTTTGATGGTGGCTGATTTGGTACCGGCCACTTCGCCTTCGGACTCTTCGATGATCTCGGTTTTGAAGCCTTTGGCTTCCGCCCAGCGCAGATACATGCGCAGCAGCATGCTGGCCCAGTCCTGCGCTTCGGTGCCGCCGGAGCCGGCCTGAATATCCATGTAGCAGTCGGCGCTGTCATATTCGCCGGAGAACATACGGCGGAACTCCAGTTCACCCAGCTTCACGTCCAGCGCGTCCAGCTCGACCACGGCTTCGTTGAAGGTCTCTTCGTCGTCGGCTTCAACCGCCAGCTCCAGCAGACCCTGCACATCTTCCAGCCCCTGCTGCATCTGGTCGAGCGTTTCAACCACCGCTTCCAGCGAGGCGCGCTCTTTGCCCAGCGCCTGCGCGCGTTCAGGTTCGTTCCAGACGTCCGGCTGTTCCAGCTCGGCGTTTACTTCTTCGAGGCGTTCTTTCTTGGCATCGTAGTCAAAGATACCCCCTAAGAACGCTGCTGCGCTCGCTGAGGTCCTGGATACGATTTTTGACCGGATTAATTTCAAACATGGCTTTTCAGTCTTTTTTGACGATTCGGTGAGAGGAGATAAAAGTAACGCGCTAGTTTACCCGAAAGCGCGCCTGGTTTGTAGCTTTGCACATCAATGGCTATACCGCGTATGAACCGGCAGAAAATAATTGCGCCAGTTCTGGAAACCAGCAGGTATGGCGGTTGCCAGAAATCCCGCTGTCACTCGCCACCGGCGCGGTGCATCTTCAGAATTTTCCTACATAATCACGACAATAAACGCCAGCTGGCGTCATTAAAACCCATGATTTCTCAAACAAAATCATTAAAACTCCACCATCAGAAATGTCTGGTTCGAAGCGTGATATAGCGCGATTAGCCTGCGCAATGCTGCGCTGTCCTGGCCATCAACCGGCCAGTGCGCACCTTATCCTTTCTGCACCCTGGCGGAATCTCAGGGGTTCGTGCTTCATCTATTGCGTTCTGTCTGTCAGCCACGTTGCTCAGGAGTATTCGTGACAGGGAAAGACTGCATTCAGGCCCGTTAACGTGAACGGGCGACAACATGCCCTGAGAGGCATGAGGAGTTGCCATGCATTATCCTGTTGTTACTTTTCGATCCTCACCGCGCCTGCTGGCGCTGATCATCCCGTTTCTGCTGAGCGCCTGTGGTGGTGGCGGCGGCGGCGGTGGTAGCGGCGGCGGCGGCACCCTGGCCCCGGTCACGCCGGTGGTTGAACCTGCGGTGCCGGCCACGGCAGCCAGCAATAAAGTGGGCATCATTGACTCCGGTCTGGCCCCGGGCCGCAGCGAAATTAATTACGCTAACGTGAATTTCTCCAGCTATGTCGGCAGCAACACCGCGCTGAACGACAACATGGGGATCAACGGCCACGGCACGTTAGTGGCGATGACGCTACTGGGGCTGTCGCCTGACAGCGCGCTGTATGTGGCGCAGGCATCACAAAATAACATTTTCAGCTACGACAATACTGCGCGCGCCGTGCAGGGCTTAGTGGCGCAGGGTGTGCGCATCTTCAATATGTCCTACGGTTCGCAGGAGCGTCTCACCAGCCAGCAGGCACTGAGCGATGCGCGTCAGCGCTATCAGTCACTGTATCAGGGGCTTAACGCGGTGGCTGCGGCAGATGGGCTGGCGGTGATGATCACCGGCAACAACAGCGGCGCCACGCCGGCACCGGACGTGCTGACTCCGCTGATGTATAACGACCCGCAACTGGCGCGTAATCTGCTGGCGGTCACCGGCATCATGGATCATACCGGTTATGATCTGCCGGGACGCGCAGCCGGCACCGGACCGTTTGACGCCTGCGGCGCGGCCGCCGCATGGTGCCTGACCGCGCCGGGTTATACCGATTATCTGTATCAAAATTCTGACGGCAGCTGGGTAAAGGTGCGCAGCTTCGGCACCTCATTTGCCGCACCGCGCGTGACGGCCGCAGCTTCGCAGCTGCTGCAGCGTTTCCCGTGGATGAGCGGCCATAACCTGCAGCAAACCCTGCTGACCACCGCCACCTACCGCAGTGATGCGCACGATAACGTCGCCGACAGCGCGAACGGGCGGCCATACAATGAGACGTTCGGCTGGGGCGATCTTAACGCCGCCAAAGCCTTAAACGGGCCGGGACAATTCTGGGCAGAGGACTTCAGTGCGCGCCTCGACGGCGGCCAGTATGTGTTCAGCAATGACATCAGCGGCGATCGCGGGCTGGTGCTGGACGGCAGCGAACGCGGCGGTACGCTGCAGCTGACCGGCAACAACAGCTATCAGGGCCTGACGCAGGTCTCCGCCAATAGCCTGCTGATTGACGGTGCGATTGCCGGCAACGCGCTGGTGAACGGCAGCGGTAAACTGGGTGGCAGCGGACGCATCGGCGGCAATCTGGTCAACCAGGGATCGGTTAATAGCGGCCTGCAGGTGGCGGGCAACTATCAGCAAAGCGCCAACGGTACGCTCAACGTCACGCTGAACAATCCGCTGCGCGTGACCGGCAACGCAGCGCTCGACGGCACGCTAAACCTGGCGCCGCCCTCCGCCAGCTACGTGGTGAAACAGCAGGAAACGCTGCTGACCAGCGGCGGCGGCGTGAGCGGTCAGTTTAGCCAGGTCAATACCGGCGTATTTCTCGACGGTTCCGTCAGCTATGACGCCCACAGCGTTACCGGCCAGCTGACGCGCAAGAACACCGCCGCAGCGGCACAGGCGATGGGAATCGATAGCACCAGCGCGCAGCAAACCAGCCGCAACCTGGAGCAGGCGTTTGAGCTGGCGGACCGCTGGCAGGGTCAGGCGACGCTGAGCAGTGCGCAGCAGTCAGCGCTGGCGGCCGCAGGTGCCTTCCAGACGCTGGCGGACACCCGCAGCGCACAGGCGGCGATCAACTCCCTGTCCGGCCAGGCGCATGCCTCCGGCAATGCGGTGCTGTTCAACGCGCTTGATTATCAGACGCGCCTGCTCAACAACCGCATCGATGATGCCAGCGAACAGGGGCGCTTCGGCTTCTGGCTGGAGAGCGGTCAGCTGCGCGGTTCGCTCGACCAGGACGGCTATCTCGGCAACCGCTATCGCAACACCCTGACCGCGCTGGGTGCCGACAGCGATTTTGGCCAGCCCGGCCTGCGCCTCGGCATCGCCTGGACGCACACTCAGCTTGATGCCACCTATGACGACACCGGCGGCAACAGCCAGAACAGCCTGCAGGGCGTAATGCTGTATGGGCGCTATGCGGTGACGCCAGCCTGGTACTGGCAGGGCAATCTCAGCTATCAGCATGGACGCGACAAACTGCAGCGCCTGGTGCTGCTGGATGAAGCTGCACCGGTCTCCTCTTCCGCCCGCACAGACAGCTGGCAGGCGGCGCTGCAGAGCGGCTATCGCTGGACGCTGCAGGAGGATTATCGCATTGAGCCTTATCTCGGCTGGCGTGAAACCGGCCTGCAAACCGGCAGCTTCAGCGACAGCGGCAGCGCGTTTGGTCTGCAGGGCGACGGCGACAGCTATCGCCGTAGCGTCGGTTACTGTGGCCTGAATCTCAGCGCGCGCCAGGACTGGTCGGCGGGCTGGTGGAGCATGCTGAGCCTGTACGGCGAATACCAGTACGCGTTCAGCAATCCGTCGATGGACGTCAGCGCGCGCTGGAGCGGCTTCGGCAGCGGTCAGCAGAGCTTCACCATCCCGGGTATGCAGCTCGATCGCCGCTCGCAGTGGTTTGGTGCGCGGGTTGATCTGGTGCAGTCGGCACGCGCGCGGCTGTTTCTGCGTGCCGACCGCCACGTGGCCGATCGCGGCGATGAGAAGGTGCTGCGCGGCGGTGTCGACGTCACGTTCTAAAGGTTACGACTGCGGCCAGATATGGTCGATGATCAGCTGTACCGAGCGATTGCCGCGGTATTCGTTGATATCCAGCTTGTAGGCCAGCTGCACCTGACGCACGCTGCTGTCTGGCCACAGGCTGGTGTCGACGTTAAAGGCGATACCATCCAGTAACGGGCCGCCGCCCAGCGGCTCGACCATCACCTTAAGGTGACGCTCGCCCACCAGACGCTGCTGCAACAGCTTAAACTGACCGTCGAACACCGGCTCCGGAAACGCCTGGCCCCAGGGGCCGGCTTCCCGCAACATTTCCGCAGTGTGCAGGGTAAACTCCTGCGCATGCAGTTCGCCATCGGACCACATCACGCCCTGCAGCGCCTCGCCTTCCAGCCATTCGTCGATCAGCGCAGCAAAGCGCTGGCGGAACTCATCGTACTTCGCCTCTTCCAGCGACAGCCCCGCCGCCATGGCGTGCCCGCCAAATTTGATGATCAGGCCGGGATAGAGCGTGTCGATGCGTTCCAGCGCGTCGCGCAGGTGCAGCCCGGCAATTGAACGGCCAGAGCCCTTCAGCGTGCCGTCACCGGCGGGCGCGAAGGCGATCACCGGGCGGTGGAAGCGCTCTTTCAGGCGTGACGCGAGGATGCCAACCACGCCCTGATGCCACTCCGGGTGATAAAACGCCAGCCCGAGCGGCAGATCGCGATGCTGGCGCTCCAGCTCATCGCACAGCGCCAGCGCCTCGCTCTTCATGCCCTGCTCAATCTCTTTGCGCGTCTGATTAAGCGCATCAAGTTCGCTGGCCAGCATGCGCGCCTGGGCAATATCTTCCGTCAGCAGCAGCGCAACGCCAACCGACATATCGTCCAGCCGGCCGGCAGCATTGAGGCGTGGCCCGACGGCAAAACCGAGGTCGCTGGCCGCCAGCTGACGCGCATCGCGGTTAGCAATCTCCAGCAGCGCGCGGATGCCGGCACGGCATTTGCCGGCGCGGATGCGGCTCAGCCCCTGCCACACCAGAATGCGGTTGTTGGCATCCAGCGGCACCACGTCGGCCACGGTACCGAGCGCCACCAGATCCAGCAGTTCGGCCAGATTAGGTTCACTGCGCCCGTCGCTGAACCAGTTCTGCTGACGCAGATGGGCACGCAGCGCCAGCATCAGATAAAACGCCACGCCGACGCCCGCCAGCGAACGCGACGGGAATGCACTGTCGCTCAGGTTAGGGTTAACGATGGCCTCTGCCGCCGGCAGCGTTTCGCCCGGCAGGTGGTGATCGGTGATCAGTACCGGTATCCCGTGCTGGTGCGCGGTATCGACGCCCGCGTGCGACGAAATGCCGTTATCCACGGTGAGGATCAGCTCGGCGCCACGCGCACGTGCCTGCTCCACCACTTCCGGGCTCAGGCCATAGCCGTCCTCAAAGCGGTTCGGCACCAGATAATCGACGTTGCCGCCCATGCTACGCAGCGCCAGCACGGTGAGCGCAGTGCTGGTGGCACCATCGGCATCGAAATCACCCACTACCACGATGCGGCGTTGCTGCTGCAGCATCTGGTGCAGCAGCGTCACGGCGCGCTCAATGCCGCCAAGGCTTTGCCACGGCAGCAGGAATTTCGCGCCGCGTTCCAGTTCGGCGGCGTCTTTGACACCGCGTTGCAGGTAGAGACGACGCAGCAACGGCGGTAAATCATCGGGTAACTGCGCGTCGGCCTGGGCTTCACGCCGACGCAATTCTACAGAGTGCATCACTGTGTCTTAACCACCACGCTTCTGGCCGTCCAGCACCTGCTTCAGCTCCTGCGGTCCCTGGTAGCCAGGAATCATCATGCCGCTGTCGGTGAGAATGGCGGGCGTGCCCTGAATACCAAACAGAATGCCCAGCTTGTAGTGCTGGTCGAGATTAATTTTGCAGCTCGCCGGCGCATCCATTTGCGGTGCGTCGCCTTTCATTGCGGCATCAAACGCCTTGTTGCGATCGGCGCTACACCAGATGGCGGTCATGGCTTTCTCCACCTGGCCGTGCAGGCCTTCACGCGGGAACGCCAGATAGCGCACGGTGATGCCCAGCGCATTGTAGTCAGCCATCTGTTCGTGCAGCTTGCGGCAGTAGCCGCAGGTGATGTCGGTGAACACGGTGATCACGTGCTGCTCTTTCGGCGCTTTATAGACAATCATTTCCGGTGCCAGCGCGGCGACTTTTTTCTCCAGCAGCTGATTGGTGACGTTCACCGGCTGCGCGCCGCTGACATCGTACAGCGGGCCCTGAATCATGTGCTTGCCGTCTTCGGTGACGTACAGCACACCGCTTTCGGTCATCACCGTTTTGATACCTGGTAGCGGCGACGGCTGGATTTCCGCCTGCTGCATACCCAGTTTTTTCAGTGATTGCTGAATCGCACTGTCATCGGCATAGGCCAGCGCAGAAAAGGCGCTGACCAGCAGAGCCAGCGTCGTAATAGTTTTTTTCATCTCAAATCCTTGTTGCCGCTGCTCAGGCGCGCGGATGATGCTGTTGATGTAACTGACGCAGGCGCTCAGTCGCCACGTGCGTGTAAATCTGGGTGGTCGACAGGTCGCTGTGCCCCAGCAACATCTGTACGACGCGTAAATCGGCACCATGGTTCAGTAAATGTGTGGCAAATGCGTGGCGCAGCACGTGCGGTGACAGCTTTTCGCTGTCGATGCCGGCAAGGGTGGCATAGTGTTTGATGCGATGCCAGAAGGTCTGGCGTGTCATCTGCTGCGCGCGGTTGCTGGGGAATAGCACATCAATGGTCTGCCCATTCAGCAGCCACGGCCGCCCGTGTTCCATATAGTGCTCCAGCCAGTAAATTGCTTCTTCACCTAATGGCACCAGCCGCTCTTTATTGCCTTTACCGATGACTCGCACCACGCCCTGACGCAGGCTGACATCACTCAACGTCAGACCGACCAGCTCAGAGACGCGCAGCCCGGTAGCATACAGCAGCTCCAGCATCGCTTTGTCACGCAGTTCGAGCGGTATGTCCGTTGCTGGTGCCTGTAACAGGCGCTCGACCTGATTTTCTGACAGGTCTTTTGGCAGGCGCTGCGGCAATTTCGGCGCTGATAACAGCGCGCTGGGATCGTCACTGCGCAGCTTTTCGCGGTACAGATACTGAAACAGACGGCGCATCGCGCTCAGAGTACGCGCTGAGCTGGTGGCTTTGTAACCGCCCTCAATCCGCTCAGCCAGAAACTGCTGTAAATCAGTGGCTTCCAGCGTCAGCAGCGTGCGCTCATGGTGGTGCAGCCAGGCAGTGAGCGTCTGCAAATCCTGACGATAGGACGCCAGCGTGTTCTGCGCCAGGTTGCGCTCAATCCAGAGCGCGTCGAGAAACTGTTCTATCAGATCGCTGTCCTGCACTGTTGCCCCTCGCCGTGTGAAATCGTGCTCATTATGCCTGAAACTGGCCTGCTTCTGGTACAATTGCGCCAGAGTGAGTTTCAGTCAGAGCATTAATTGCATGAATATCGGTCTGTTTTACGGTTCCAGTACCTGTTACACCGAGATGACGGCGGAGAAAATCCGCGACTTTATCGGTGAAGAATTAGTCACACTGCATAACCTGAAAGATGACGATCCGTCGCTGATGGAGCAGTACGATTTACTGATTCTCGGTATTCCGACCTGGGATTTCGGCGAACTGCAGGAGGACTGGGAAGCGGTGTGGCAACAGCTGCCGGCGCTCAATCTGCAGGGCAAAATTGTGGCGCTGTACGGCATGGGCGACCAGGTCGAGTACAGCGAATGGTTCCTTGATGCGCTGGGTATGCTGCACGAACTGCTGCTGCCGATGGGCGTGCAGTTTGTCGGTTACTGGCCGCTCGAAGGCTACCAGTTCACCAGTAAAAAACCGCTGACCGCCGATGGTCAGCAGTTTGTCGGTCTGGCGCTCGACGACGTTAATCAGTTTGAGCTGAGCGAAGCGCGCGTCGAGCAGTGGTGCGAACAGATTCTGACCGAAACCGCCGCGCTGCTTTAATGCGGCGTCGCGCCATCCAGCAAAAAACAGCGGGCGCGTAACGCGCGCCACGCGTCGGGCGGCATGCTGTCGTGCAGCAGCCACAGCCGCCAGCGCTGCCCGCGACGGTTACGCAGCACCAGCAACACGCCCCACGGTAGCCAATCCGGCTGCCGTTGCGCCTGCCAGCGCTCACCGCGCCAGTACCAGTCACCCTTGTCATCCAGCATGAGCGCTCCGCAGCGCTGCTGCAGGCGACGCGCGTTACGCCAGCACTGCAGGGTCAGCAGGATCACTACCGCGATCTGAACCCAGGCCCAGCCCGCCGGCCAGCGACCGCTCAGCAACAGCGCGCCACACAGCACGAACAGCGTCACATTCAGCACCCGCGCGCTGCGTGACGCGTGCAGATTACATTGCCACCGGCCCGCGTTCACGGTTGCGCTGCTGAATCAGTTTCACCATGCGTTTGAACTCGGGATCGGCCGGTTCGCCGTGGTTCATCATCCAGTTAAACAGGTCCGGATCGTCGCTCTTCAGCAGCGCGACAAACACCTGCTTGTCGCTGTCGCTCAGCGAATCATACTCATATTTAAAGAACGGCATGATCGAGACATCCAGCTCCAGCATGCCGCGACGGCATGCCCACTGGACGCGCGCTTTGTCATGAATATCCATGTGTCTTCTTCCACAGCTGATAACAGTGGCGCTCAGTGTACCTGCTTTTTCGCCGCGCTGCAGGCGTGCAACCAGACGCTGCGCGCGGTGACGCACAGCAATGCCACCGGTTACAGGGTTATCACGCGATTTGTGCGCCAGATTCCGCAAACAGGTTGCAATGGCGCACTGCTCTTTTAACATTGGTAAGCATATTACTGGATAAACCTTATTGATCAGGACGGACTCATGCCGATTTTCACCCTTCCGCCTCGCCAGCCCGCTGCGGCGTCGCGCCTGCCTTTAACGCTGATGTCGCTCGACGAGTGGGCGCTGGTGTCGGTGCAGGGCAAAGACAGCACCTCTTATCTGCAGGGTCAGCTGACGCTGGACGTGGCGGCGCTGGACGCAGCGCAGCATCGCCCGGCGGCGCACTGCGATGCCAAAGGCAAAATGTGGAGCAATCTGCGGCTGTTTCATCGCGGAGAAGGTTATGCCTATGTTGTGCGCCGCAATCTGCGCGAGCAGCAGGTAACTGAGCTGAAGAAGTATGCGGTGTTCGCCAAAGTGACCATTGCGGCCGATGATGACGCGGTCCTGCTCGGCGTTGCCGGTTTTCAGGCGCGCGCCGCGCTGGCTAACGTTTTCGCCACGCTGCCGGATGCCACAACCCCAGTGGTGCAGCAGGATGACACCACCCTGCTGTGGTTCGCCGAGCCAGCCGAACGTTTTCTGCTGGTCACCACGCCGGCGCAGGCCGAAGCGCTGCAGCAGAAGCTGGCCGGGGAAGCGCAACTGAATGACAGCACGCAGTGGCTGGCGCTGGATATTGCGGCGGGCGTGCCGGTGATTGACAGCGCCACCACGGCGCAGCTGATTCCGCAGGCCACTAACCTGCAGGCGCTGGATGCCATCAGCTTCAAAAAAGGCTGTTATACCGGCCAGGAGATGGTGGCGCGCGCCAAATTCCGCGGCGCCAACAAACGTGCGCTCTACTGGCTGGCGGGCAGCGCCAGCAAAGTACCGGACGCGGCCAGTTCGCTGGAGTTGCAGATGGGCGACAAATGGCGTCGCACCGGCACGGTGCTGAGCGGCGTACAGCTGGATGATGGCAGCGTGTGGGTGCAGGCGGTGCTGAACAACGATCTGGAGCCGGACAGCGTGCTGCGCGTTGAAGGCGATGAAAACGGTAAGCTGACCATCCAGCCACTGCCCTATTCGCTGGAGGAGTAACGGTTACGGCTGATATGCCGCAGGGTCGCCGACAGTGGCGACCCTTGCCATGTTACATTACGTAAAAATAGATGGCGCAAAAGTGCAGCACGCTGCCGCCCAGCACGAAACCGTGCCAGATGGCATGACTGTACGGGATACGGCGCGACACATAGAAAATCACCCCGAGTGAATAGACAATCCCGCCCGCCGCCAGCAGCCAGACGCCGCCCGCCGACAGTTTGGTTGCCAGCTGATAAATCACCACCAGCGACAGCCAGCCCATACTGAGATAGGTCACCAGCGACAGCACTTTAAAGCGATGCGCAATGGTCAGCTTAAAGATGATGCCCGCCAGCGCCAGACTCCAGATTACCACCATCAATCCCTGCGCCAGCGGCGATTGCAGCCCGACCAGCAGAAACGGCGTGTAAGTCCCGGCGATCAGCAAATAGATGGCGCAGTGGTCAAATTTCTTCAGCCAGTATTTGGCACGCTGATGCGGAATGGCGTGATACAGCGTCGAGGCGAGGAACAGCAAAATCATGCTGCCGCCGTACAGGCTATAGCTGGTAATGGCGGTGATATTCGCCTGCATTTCAACGGCCTGGGTCAACAGCAACACCAGCCCCACGATGCCAAACACGCAGCCCAGGCCGTGGCTGATGCTGTTGGCGATCTCTTCGGCCAGTGAATAGCCCTGGGCAATAAGTCGGTTCTGTACCATGGCGTCGGATTCCTGAACATCGTAACGAAAGTTGTGCTTTTTCTGTGCACCAGAGTAGCGAAGAACAATTTCAGAGTACACATGTACGCTAAAATTATTCTGTGAAGAGGTGTGACAACCCAGCGGCAAACCAATCTGTTACACTGAGGCTTCTTTTTGCCGTGAGCGCCGCCCGAATGTTTTCACACAGCGACCTGTCCCGTTTGAATGACCTTGAGATGCAGGTTTATCACTTCATCATCAAACACCGGGAAAGTGTCAGTTATATGACCATCCGCGAACTGGCGGCGCAGGCAGGCGTCTCGACCACCACGGTGCTGCGCTTCTGCCGCAAAATGCACTGTGACGGCTGGTCAGAATTCCGCATCCGTTTTCGCCTGGCGCAGGAGCAAAGCGCGCCGGTGCTGCTGCCCTCCGGCGTCGGAGAAATGCTGAGCTTTTTTAAAAGCATCAATAACGCAGAATTTGATCAGCAGATTGCCACCGCAGCGCAAATGATCATTGAGGCTGAGCACATTTTCTTTATTGGTGCCGGTACTTCAGGCAGTCTCGGCAAATATGGTGCACGCTATTTTTCTAATATTGGTAAATTCAGCCATCATATTGACGACCCTTATTACCCGGTGAGTAAGAGCGCCTGGGAAAATGCGCTGGCGATTATTTTATCCGTCTCTGGCGAAACCGAAGAGATCCTGCGCTTTGCCAGCCAGTTCAGTCTGCATCACTGTAAAATCATCTCCATCACCAATCACGACAACTGCTCGCTGGCGAAAATGGCGGATTTCAATCTCTCCTATCATGTGCCGCAGGAGAAACTGCCTGACCGCTACGATATTACTACTCAGGTACCGGTCATTTATATTCTGGAGACGCTGGGCCGTTATATTGCCCGCCTCACGCAGGTATAAAACAGCCTGTTTTTCGGCGGTAACAAGTCACATTTCCGCGCCGGTGTTATAGCGTGACTTTGCTATTTCAGTTGTTACACTGCGGGCAGTATTATTTTCGCCAACAGCGTGACGAGGTATTGAAATGAGTGAAGGATTGCAATTACCCAGCGGATTTCTCTGGGGCGGCGCGGTGGCAGCCCATCAGGTTGAGGGCGGCTGGGATCAGGGCGGCAAAGGCGTCAGCATCGCCGATGTTCTCACCGGCGGCGCACACGGCGTTGATCGCGTCATCACGCCCGGCGTCCAGCCCGGCCAGCACTATCCCAACCATCAGGCGGTGGAATTCTATTCGCACTACAAACAGGACGTGGCGCTGTTTGCCGAGATGGGTTTCAAATGCTTCCGCACCTCGATTGCCTGGACGCGCATTTTCCCCAACGGCGATGAACTGCAGCCCAATGAAGCCGGCCTGCAATTTTACGATGACCTGTTTGATGAGCTGCTGAAATATGGCATCGAACCGGTGATTACCCTGTCGCACTTTGAGATGCCTTATCATCTGGTTAAAGAGTACGGCGGCTGGGCTAATCGCAAAGTGGTCGATTTCTTTGTGCGCTTCAGTGACGTGGTGATGACACGCTATCGCCACAAGGTGAAGTACTGGATGACCTTCAATGAAATCAATAACCAGCGCAACTGGCAGTATCCGCTGTTCGGCTACTGCTGCTCCGGCGTCGTGTTCACAGAGCATGAAAAGCCGGAGCAGACAATGTATCAGGTGATGCATCACCAGTTCGTCGCCAGTGCCAAAGTGGTGAAGCGCGGCCACGAAATCAACCCGGATTTCCAGATTGGCTGCATGATCGCCATGGTGCCAGTCTATCCGTTCTCCTGCCATCCGGACGACGTGATGCGCGCGCAGGAGTCGATGCATCAGCGCTACGTGTTCAGCGACGTGCAGATGCGCGGTGCGTACCCGGCTTATACGCTGAAAGAGTGGGCGCGCAAGGGTTATCACATTGCGATGGAAGCCGATGACGCCGAAACGCTGCGTCAGGGCTGCTGCGACTACATCGGTTTCAGCTACTACATGAGCAATGCGGTGGACACCAAAGCCAGCGGCGTCGACGATCCGATCACCGGCTTCGACGGCGTAGTGCCTAACCCGCATGTGAAAGCGTCCGACTGGGGCTGGCAGATTGATCCGGTCGGCCTGCGCTACGTGCTGAATGCGCTGTATGAGCGCTACCAGAAGCCGCTGTTTATTGTTGAGAACGGCTTTGGTGCCATTGATAAAGCCAATGCTGAGGGCGTGATCGAAGATGACTACCGCATTGATTATCTGCGCGCGCACATTGAAGAGATGAAAAAAGCGGTGGCGCTGGATGGTGTCGATCTGCTGGGCTATACGCCGTGGGGCTGCATCGACTGCGTCTCCTTTACCACCGGCCAGTACAGCAAGCGCTACGGCTTTATCCACGTCGATAAAAACGATGACGGCAGCGGCAGCTTTGCCCGCTCGAAGAAGAAGAGTTTCGCCTGGTATCAGCAGGTGATTGCCAGCAATGGTGAAGTGCTGTAACCGCTAATGGCGCGCGACGTATAGATGTGCGCCGCGCACAGAAAGGCTGTGACGTGCGGCTCAACGGCCGCCTGATGCATCAATAAAGCTGCCGGTGACGTATGAAGCGGCGTCACTGGCCAGCCAGGCGATGGCGGCAGCGATCTCCTCCGCCTGGCCGCCGCGCTGCATCGGCAGCGATGCCGCGAGACGATCAACGCGCCCCGGCTCACCGCCGTCGGCATGCATATCGGTGTAGATCAGCCCTGGCCGCACGCTATTGACGCGAATTCCCTGCGCTGCCACTTCCAGTGACAATCCTCTGGTCAGCGTGTCCATCGCGCCTTTCGACGCCGCATAATCGACATACTCATTGGGCGAGCCGGTACGCGCGGCCGCTGACGAGACGTTAACAATGGCACCGCCCTGACCGCCGTGTGCGGTGCTCATGCGTTTTACCGCTTCGCGACAGCAGATAAACGTGCCGGTGACGTTGGTTGCCAGCACCCGCTGAATGCGCGCAGCATCCAGATCCTCAACCCGGCACTGGGAGAAGAGAATACCGGCGTTATTCACCAGCACGCGCAGCGCGCCCGGCTGCTGATCCAGCTGGCGGAACATGCGCACCACCTGCGCTTCATCGGCAATATCTGCCTGTAAGGCAAACGCGCTGCCGCCCTGCGCTTCGATATCTGCTACCACCTGCAACGCTTCTGCTTCGCGCTGCCGGAAATTGATTGCCACGCGATAACCTGCCTGCGCCAGCAGCAGCGATGTTGCCCGTCCAATTCCGCGGCTACCGCCGGTGACCAGTGCCAGATCCATATGCTTCTCCCATAAAAAAAGGCCGACAAATCGGCCTTGAGTATTACTGAAGGGTTTGGATTATGCCTGCTGATTACTGGTATTCGCTCATCGGAACGCATGAACAGAACACATTGCGATCGCCAAACACATCGTCGAGACGCTTAACGGTCGGCCAGTATTTGTTGGCGCTGCCGGCCGGGAAGACCGCCAGCTCGCGGCTGTACGGATGAGTCCAGTCGCCGACGATTTCCATCTGGGTATGCGGTGCATTCACCAGCGGGTTGTCGTCAGCCGGCCATTCACCGTCGGCCACGCGATCAATTTCCATGCGGATCGCCAGCATCGCGTCAATAAAGCGGTCCAGCTCGATTTTGCTCTCAGATTCGGTCGGCTCGACCATCAGCGTGCCGGCGACCGGGAACGACATGGTCGGCGCATGGAAGCCATAGTCGATCAGGCGTTTCGCGATATCCAGCTCGCTGATGCCGGTCTGCTCTTTCAGCGGACGAATGTCGAGAATGCACTCATGCGCCACGCGGCCGTCGCGGCCGGCGTACAGAATCGGGTACGCCGACTGCAGCCGGCTGGCGATGTAGTTGGCGTTGAGAATCGCCACCGAGCTGGCCTGCTTCAGCCCTTCGGCACCCATCATGCGAATGTACATCCAGCTAATGGGCAGAATAGATGCGCTGCCGAACGGCGCCGCAGAAACCGCGCCCTGCTGGGTCAGCACGCCGTCAATCTGCACCACGCTATGGCCCGGTACGAATGGCGCCAGATGCGCTTTTACCCCGATGGGCCCCATGCCCGGACCGCCACCGCCGTGCGGAATGCAGAAGGTTTTGTGCAGGTTGAGATGCGACACGTCAGCGCCAATGTAGCCAGGCGTGGTGATCCCGACCTGCGCGTTCATGTTTGCGCCGTCGAGGTACACCTGGCCGCCGTACTGATGCACGATCTGGCACACTTCGCGAATGGTCTCTTCGTAGACGCCGTGCGTCGACGGATAGGTCACCATGATGCACGACAGCGCGTCACCGGCCTGCGCTGCTTTTTCACGCAGATCGCCGAGATCGATGTTGCCCTGCTTATCACAGGCCACCACCACGACTGCCATGCCCGCCATCTGCGCGGACGCCGGGTTGGTACCGTGCGCCGAGCTCGGAATCAGACAGATCGTGCGGCCCCCTTCATTACGGCTCTCATGATAGCGACGGATGGCCAGCAGACCGGCGTATTCGCCCTGCGCACCAGAGTTCGGCTGCATGCACAGCGCATCGTACCCGGTGAGCTGGACCAGCCACTGGGACAGCTGGCCGATCATCTGCAGATAACCGCTCGCCTGCTCTGCCGGGCAGAACGGGTGCAGCTCAGCGAATTCCGGCCAGGTGATCGGAATCATTTCGGCGGCGGCATTCAGTTTCATGGTGCATGAGCCGAGCGGGATCATCGCCTGATTCAGCGCCAGATCCTTTTTCTCCAGGCTGTGCATGTAGCGCATCATCTCAGTTTCGCTGTGATGACGGTTGAACACCGGATGGGTAAGGAATTCGCTGGTACGCTGCTGGCCTGCCGGAATGGCGCTGTTTTCCGCCGCCACCGCGGCGTCCAGCGCCTCGATGTCCTGGCCGTGCGCATCGCCCAGCAGAATGGCAAACAGCGCCAGCACGTCTTCACGCGTGGTGGTTTCATCCAGCGTGATACCGACCGCATTGAGGATATCGCTGCGCAGGTTGACGCCGAAGCTCAGCGCCCGGTTCAGCACCGCCGCTTTATCGGCAACTTCAACGGTCAGCGTATCGAACCAGCTGTGATGGCGCAGATTCAGGCCGCCGTTTTGCAGGCCTGCTGCCAGAATCGAGGTCAGACGGTGAATGCGCGAGGCAATGCGTTTCAGTCCGGCCGGGCCATGGTAAACCGCGTACAGGCCGGCGATATTCGCCAGCAGCACCTGTGAGGTACAGATGTTGGAGTTGGCTTTCTCACGGCGGATATGCTGTTCGCGCGTCTGCATCGCCATGCGCAGCGCGGTGTTACCGGCGGCATCGCGTGACACACCGATGATACGGCCCGGCATGGAGCGCTTGTGCTCATCACGGCTGGCAAAGAAGGCCGCGTGCGGACCGCCGTAGCCCATCGGTACGCCAAAGCGCTGGGCGGAACCAAAGACGATATCAGCACCCTGTTTGCCCGGCGCTTCCAGCTGCACCAGCGCCATGAAATCCGCCGCCACGCTCACCACCACTTTGCGGCTTTTCAGCTCAGCAATCAGTTCACGGTAGTCGTGCACCTCTCCGCTGGTGCCGACCTGCTGCAGCAGCACGCCAAACAGATCGTCGTGCTCGCGGGCTTTTTCGGCGCGATCAATAATCAGCTCAAAGCCAAAGGTTTCGGCGCGGGTGCGCACCACATCCAGCGTTTGCGGATGGATGTCATCGGCGATAAAGAATTTGGTCGCGTTTTTCAGCTTGCTGACGCGTTTAGCCATCGCCATCGCTTCGGCGGCCGCGGTGGCTTCATCCAGCAGTGAAGCTGAAGCAATATCCAGCCCGGTGAGATCGAGCGTCAGGGTCTGGAAGTTGAGCAGCGCTTCCAGACGGCCCTGCGACACTTCCGGCTGATACGGCGTGTAGGCCGTGTACCAGCCTGGGTTTTCCAGCATGTTGCGCAGAATCACCGGCGGGGTGATCACGGCGCTGTAACCCATTCCAATCCAGGATTTGTAACGCTGATTCTGGCTGGCAATGGCTTTCAGCTCTGCCAGCGCCTGCTGTTCAGTCGCGGCATCGCCTACCGCCGGCGGGCCTGGCAGCTGGATATCAGCAGGCACAATTGAAGCGATCAGCGAAGCCAGCGAGCTGGCACCAATCGCTTCCAGCATGGTGGCCTGCTGCGCGGCATCAGGACCGATATGGCGCTCAATAAAAGCACCGTTATGTTCGAGCTGGCTGAGAGTCTGGGTCATTTACAGTACATCCTGAATCGGGCTGGGTGACAAAATGGCATTAAATCAGGCAGATAAAAAAGAAGGCGCCGCAGTGCAGCACCTTCAGAGACTACCGGTTACTCGTCGATGGACTTTTTATAGGCCTCGGCATCGAGCATCGCGTCGAGCTCGGACTCGTCGCTGGCTTTGATGCGGAACAGCCAGCCGGCGGCGTACGGTTCGCTGTTAACCAGCTCCGGGGCATCGCCCAGCGCTTCGTTAACCGCCACGATTTCACCGCTCAGCGGGGCATAGATATCCGATGCCGCTTTCACGGATTCGGCTACCGCACAGTCGTCACCGGCGGCAAAGCTGGCGCCCACGTCTGGCAGGTCGACAAACACCATGTCGCCCAGCAGTTCCTGCGCGTGTTCGGTGATGCCCACGGTAAACGTACCGTCAGCTTCTTTACGCACCCACTCGTGGCTATCACGGTACTTCAATTCATTTGGCACATTGTTCATCGCCATTTCTCCTGAAAAAAATTACTGAGCGACCGGCTTGCCGGCGCGAACAAAAATAGGTTTAGTCACTTTCACCGGCATTTCACGATTGCGGATTTCAACAATCGCCTGCTCACCGATACTGGCCGGCACGCGCGCCAGCGCAATGCTGTAGCCCAGCGTTGGCGAGAAGGAGCCGCTGGTAATGATGCCCTGCTGCGGCTGTCCCTGCGCATCGGTAAAGCGCACCGTCAGACCGTTACGCAGCACGCCTTTTTCGGTCATCACCAGCCCGACCAGTTTTTCCGTGCCGTTCTCGCGCTGCGCTTCCAGCGCCTCACGGCCAATGAAGTCACGGTCGGCGAGCTCCCAGCTGATGGTCCAGCCCATGTTGGCGGCAAGCGGCGAAACGCCTTCATCCATCTCCTGACCATACAGATTCATGCCGGCTTCGAGACGCAGCGTATCGCGTGCGCCCAGTCCGGCTGGTTTCACGCCCGCGGCCAGCAGCAGCTGCCAGAAATCTGCGGCCTGAGCGGCAGGCAGGGCGATTTCATAACCGGCTTCACCGGTATAACCGGTCGTGGCGATAAACAGATCGCCGGCCTGTACGCCAAAGAACGGCTTCATGCCTGCAACCGCGTCACGCTGTGCCGCGCTAAACAGGCTCTGTGCTTTTTGCTGCGCGTTCGGTCCCTGTACGGCGATCAGCGCCAGATCGTCACGCTCGGTGAGCGCAACCCCAAACGGCTGCGCATGCTCAGCGATCCACGCCAGATCCTTCTCGCGCGTGGCGGAGTTGACCACCAGGCGGAAGAAATCTTCGCTCATAAAGTAAACAATTAAATCATCAATGACGCCAGCTGAAGCATTCAGCATGCCGGTATAGAGGGCTTTGCCGGGCTGAGTCAGTTTGGCGACGTCGTTGGCCAGCAGGTAACGCAGAAATTCACGGGTGCGCGCGCCGTGCAGATCGACAATGGTCATGTGGGAAACGTCAAACATTCCGGCATCGTTGCGCACCGCATGGTGCTCATCCATTTGCGAGCCGTAGTGCAGCGGCATCATCCAGCCGTGGAAGTCCACCATGCGGGCACCGCAGGTCTGATGCTGTTCGAATAGAGGCGTTTGCTGAGTCATAACCATCCTGTGAAGACAAGTGAGTGTGACGCGCCTGCGTCGTCAGTTTTGAGCGACGCAAACGTTCTCTTTACGCTGAAGTTACCACCGAATCCGGCAATTAACCATAAGGAAAACGAGGGTGAAACCTTATCATCCTTTGTGCTGCCCCGGCAGCTATGCCAGCACATCTCACTGCATTTATGTGATTTACCGCGCATATAATTCACCTGATGCGCAGTAATTCAGCCGAATAATGGAAGCTGTGCCGCAGACAAGGGAAATGGTTCTGGGACGAAAAGCATTTAGGATTAGTTAAAGTAATGCGAATTGAGGCCTGAAATTAGAATAAATCAAATGAAGGGTAATTTGGGTGCAGCGATGCACAATAATGGTGCCAGGGCGGGATTTGCAGTGACGTTACCGGGTGCGCACAGGGTCGCGATGAATAGCGACAACGCTGTGCAGTTCGTTGATTCATGAGCGGCAGCCGACTGCCACGCCCACCCTTGAGGGGATCACGTAACGTCAGTGCAGGAAAAACGGCACCTGAAACGGTGCCGTAATAAGGAGGGTTAGCGGATCCAGCCGGGCAGGTCGTTGAGGCCCATGGCCTGCTTCAGCAGTAACGGCTTCACGCCAGGCAGCGTGTCGGCCAGCTTCAGCCCGACGTCGCGCAGCAGTTTTTTTGCCGGATGGTGGCCGGCAAACAGCTCACGGAAACCCTGCATGCCGGCCAGCATCAGCGCTGCGCTGTGCTTGCGGCTGCGTTCATAACGACGCAAATAGAGATGCTGGCCGATATCTTTGCCCTGCTGATGCAGACGGCGGATTTCGCCAATTAGCTCGGCGGCATCCATAAAGCCGAGGTTAACCCCCTGCCCGGCCAGCGGATGGATGGTATGCGCCGCATCGCCCACCAGCGCCAGCCGGTGCGCAGCAAAATTGCGGGCGTAACGCGCCGTCAGCGGGAAGGTTTTCCGTTCGCTTTCAACCTGGCACAGACCAAGGCGCATATCGAATGCCACCGAAAGCTGCTGGTTAAACAGCGCTTCCGGCATGGATTGCAGTCGCGCCGCTTCCTGCGGTGACAGCGACCAGACGATGGAGCTCAGGTGCGGATCCTGCATCGGCAGGAAGGCCAGAATGCCGTCGCCGTGGAACACCTGGCGCGCGATGGCATCGTGCGGCATATCGGTGCGTACGTTGGCCACCAGCGCGTGATGTTCGTAATCCCAGAAAGTAATCGGGATATCCGCTTTGTCACGCAGCCACGAGTTTGCCCCGTCCGCAGCAATCAGCAGGCGCGCGCTCATCATGCTGCCGTCCTGCAGGGTAATAAAGGCTTCATTATCGCCAAACGCCACCTGCTGCAGCTGAGCCGGTGCAATCAGCGTCACGTCGTTGCACTGGCTGGCGCGCTGCCACAGCGCACTGTGAATCACCTCGTTTTCAATGATATGTCCGAGGTGCGACAGCCCCTGCTGCTCGTCATCAAAGCTGATCGAGCCAAAGCTGTCCTGATCCCACACTTCCATGCCGTGATACGCGCTGGCGCGCAGCGCGAGGATGGTGGACCAGACATCAAGTTTTTGCAGCAGACGCTCGCTGGCGGCGTTGATGGCCGAGACGCGAACCGACGCTGGCGCCGCCGCATCAAATTGTGGCTCAGGCGCTTTTTCCAGCACCGCAACGCGCAGGCCGCTGCCCTGTAAGCCACAGGCCACCGCCAGACCGACCATGCCGCCACCGGCAATCGCCACATCAAATGTTTGCATTGCTGCCCCTTAATTCATGCTTAACGCTTAACCCAGCCGAGCGTGCGCACGGCAAGTGGGTTTCGCAGCCATGGCAGGTGGTCCATTGCCACCAGCCCAAGATTTCGTCCTGCCACCAGCGGGGCATAACGGTTGGCGAACAGCCGCACCAGACCGTCGGTGACGCCAATGGTCGCCGCGCGATCCGGCTGGCGGCGCGCAGCAAAATGGTGCAACACCGCGTGGCTGCCCGGATCCTGCTGGTGACGATGCGCCGTCGCAAGGGTTTCCGCCAGCGACATCACGTCGCGCAGACCGAGGTTAAAGCCCTGCCCGGCGATCGGATGCAGCGTTTGCGCCGCATTGCCGACCAGTGCCAGCCGGTGCGTCACCTGACGCTCTGCGGTCTGCAGCGCCAGCGGATAGATTTCGCGCTGGCCGGCGTGAGTAAAGCGCCCCAGCCGCCAGCCAAAGGCGCGCTGTAATTCATGCAGGAAGGTGGCATCGTCCCACTGCTTAACCGTGGCTTCGGCCGCCGCCGGGTGACACCACACCAGCGACAGACGGTTGCCGGACATCGGCAGCAGCGCCAACGGGCCATGCCGGGTGAAGCGCTCAAACGCGCGGCCCTGATGCGGCAACTGCGTCGCGACGTTGGCAATCACCGCCAGCTGCTGGTAGTCGTCGCGCTGCCAGCGCATGCCGCAGGACGCCGCCAGCGGCGAGCGTGCGCCGTCAGCGGCCACCAGCAGCGCGCCCTGTAACGTTGCGCCGCTGCTGAGCGTCGCCTGCACGCTATCGGCGCTGCGGGTTACTGAGGTCACGTGATCCGGGCAGCACAGCGTCACGCCTGGCGCCTCACGCAGACGTTTAAACAGGCGCTGTCCCACGTCATACAGCTCGACCACGTTGCCCAACGCCGACAGCTGATAATCCTCAGCCTGCAGCTGAACAAACCCGCTGTGCCCGCGATCGGAAACGTGGATGTGGGTAATGGGCGTGGCGCAATCCGCCAGCGAACGCCACAGGTCAATTTCCGCCAGCTGCTGACAGGTGCCCGCCGCCAGCGCGATGGCGCGCCCGTCAAAGCCCGGGTGCGCGCGGCTGTCCGGCTGGTGACGCTCAATCAGCGTCACCGGCAACTGGCCCTGCGTCAGATGCGAAATCGCCAGTGCCAGCGTGGCGCCGGTCATGCCGCCGCCTGCAATCAGGATACTCATACGCCGCGCGCCGCCGCCATCAGTGCTTCGATCGCCTCAGCGTCTTTTACCACGCTGTCGGTCAGGTTTTCATTACCGTCGGCGGTGATGACGATGTCGTCTTCGATACGGATACCAATGCCGCGATACTGCGCCGGCACTTTGGCATCCGGCGCGATATACAGGCCCGGTTCAACGGTGAGCACCATGCCGGGTTCAAGCAGGCGGTCGCGGCTGGGCGTGCCGTAGTGGCCGACGTCGTGCACGTCCAGCCCCAGCCAGTGCCCAAGGCCGTGCATAAAGAACGGACGGTGCGCCTGCTCTTCAAACAGCGTATCGATATTGCCTTCCAGAATGCCAAGATCGACCAGACCGGTGATCATGATGCGCACCACTTCGTCGTTGACTTCATGGATGCTGATGCCCGGGCGGAACATCGACAGCGCCTTATACAGCGAGGCGAGCACGATGTCGTAGATCTCGCGCTGCGGCTGGCTGAATTTACCGTTAACCGGGAAGGTACGGGTGATATCGCCGGCGTAGCCATGGAATTCGCAACCGGCATCAATCAGCACCAGATCGCCGTCGCGCATTTCGCTTTCGTTTTCGGTGTAGTGCAAAATGCAGCCGTTCTCACCGGAGCCCACAATGGTGTTGTAAGACGGAAAGCGCGCGCCATGGCGGGTGAATTCGTGATGGATTTCGCCTTCCAGCTGATACTCAAACATGCCGGGACGGCACGCCTGCATCGCACGGATATGTGCCAGCGCGCTGATTTTTCCTGCGCGGCGCAGAATGGCGATCTCGTCTTCGCTTTTAAACAGGCGCATCTCATGCACCCAGGGACGCCAGTCGGTCAGCGTCGCCGGTGCGCTGAGGTTTTGCCGGAAACCGCGGCGCAGTTTCTCCAGCGCGCTGAACACCAGCGTATCCGCTTCCGCGTATTCACCCTGTGCGTGATACACCACGTCGAGTCCGTTGAGCAGCTGGTGCAGCTGCTCGTCAATCGCATCCCACGGCAGCGCGCGGTCAACGCCCAGCTTCGCCGGTGCGGCTTCCTGACCAAGCCGACGCCCGAACCAGATCTCGGCCGTCAGGTCGCGTACGCGGTTAAACAGCACGCTATGGTTATGATTGTCATCGCTCTTGATTAATACCAGCAGCGCCTGCGGCTCGTTGAAGCCGGTGAAGTACCAGAAGTCGCTGTTCTGGCGAAAGGGATATTCGGTGTCGTTGCTGCGCGTCACTTCAGGTGCAGCAAAAATCAAAGCCGCGCTGCCGGGCGCCATGCGGGCGATCAGCGCCTGACGACGTTGCCGGAAAGTTTCCAGTGTAATCATATTTGCACTCCCTGTAGAAAACGGGCAGCGACCTGCCCACGATGACGCGCTTAGTGTAGCGTAGGTTTTTGCACTTCCGGTGCGGTCGGCGTGCGTGGCCGGGTGAAGGTGTCATGGCACAGCAGCGCGGCAACGCGCACGTACTCAATCACCTCTTCCAGCGACTGTTCGAGCTCTTCCTGATCTTCATCTTCATCGTAGCCAAGTTGCGCAATGGTGCGCAGATCGTCAATCGCTTCGCCGGTCTCACCGGTCACTTTGTCCAGCTTCGGCTGCGTCACGCCCAGGCCCAGCAGGAAGTGATTGACCCAGCCGGCCAGCGCGTCAGCACGATCGAACACCGTGATGTCCTCCTCATCCGGCAGCATCAGCTGGAACAGGAAACCCTCTTCGTCCAGCGTGTTGGCCAGGTTTTCATGCAGCGCCTGCAGCGGCTGCGACAGGCTTTGCGAGAACGCCATGCCCTCGTTAGTCAGGTCGTGCACCAGGGTTTTCCAGCTGCTGTCCTGATTGCCGCCGCACAGAATGCCACACAGCAGGCCGTGCATCTCGGCGGGCGTCATGCCTACGCCCTGCTGGGAAAGTGCCGCGGCCAGCGCGTTGTAAGTGGGTGTTGCGTTCTGTAAAGACATAAGCTTTGGTCGTCGTTGGCAGAATAAGTTCGTGTTATGCTACCACCAGGTGCCTCAGGGTTTCCAGAAAAGGGGTTGTAACTTATCACGCGGGTCTATATAGTTGCGCACCTCCCAACCCATTGACAGGTAAGGGAGATGCGAACGAAGTAATCAGTCAGGATGGTGGCATGTCTGCACAACCGGTAGATATTCAGATTTTTGGTCGTTCATTGAGAGTGAATTGTCCGCCTGAACAGCAAGATGCGCTGAATCTGGCCGCAGAGGATCTCAATCAACGGTTGCAAGATTTAAAAGTTCGCACTAGAGTCACAAATACAGAGCAGCTGGTGTTCATCGCCGCGTTAAACATTTGCCACGAGCTGGCACAAGAGAAAGGTAAAACGCGCGATTACGCAGCCAATATGGAACAACGCATCCGTATGCTGCAGCAGACCATTGAGCAGGCATTAGTTGAGCAAGGTCGCATAACTGAACGTCAGGGCCCTAAATTCGAATAACACTTCATGGTACTCGTGTTAGAGTAACGGTGAAGTCAATTTTCTCTGAGATGTTTGCAAGCGGGCCAGTCCCCTGAGCCGATATTTCATACCAACAGAGTGTGACGCTCTGTAACCTGTGAGCATGCTCGGTCCGTCCGAGAAGCCTGATGGTTACGACGGCATACTCACCTTGAACCAAGGGTTCAAGGGTTACAGCCTGCGGCGGCATCTCGGAGATCTCCTCTTAGTTCCACCCTGTTATTCCCGGTGTGATAATGTGGCTATCAACAGCCTTATCAGCCGGGGACATCATGCCAGCACCTTCTCTTCTCGACCGTCAGGATATTCGTCAGCATGTGCGCCATCTGCGCCGCAATCTTACGCCTGAGCAACAGGTTGAGGCCGCCGATCTGCTGGCTGAACATGCCATCAATTTTGCCCCGCTGGCCAGCGCACAACGCATCGCGCTATTTCTCTCCGTCGATGGCGAAATCAATACCCGACCGCTGATTGCCAAACTGTGGCAGCAAAAGAAGCAGGTCTTTCTGCCGGTGCTGCACCCGTTTGCGCCCGGTCACCTGCTTTTTTTGCGCTACACGCCAGAAACCCCGCTGCGACCTAACAAGCTGCGCATCCCTGAGCCGCCGCTGGATATTACGCAGCTGGCGACACTCGATCAGCTGGATGTGATGCTGGTACCGCTGGTGGCATTTGACGCGCAGGGACAACGCTTAGGCATGGGCGGGGGTTTTTACGATCGCACGCTACAGCACTGGCAGCAGCATGGTTTTTTACCGCTGGGTATTGCGCACGACTGCCAGCGCGTCGATGCGCTGCCGGTGGCGGCCTGGGATGTGCCATTGCCGGCGATTCTGACGCCATCAAAGCTGTGGCAGTGGGAAACGCTGCCGGGATAAAGACAGGGCGCCCAGCGGCGCCCTGCACTGTCAGTACAGCAGACGGGCGCGAATGGTGCCCGGAATCGCCTTCATCAGCTGCAGCGCTTTCTCCGCCACATCCTCTTCGGCATCAATATCAATAACCACATAACCCATCACTGGCGAGGTTTGCAGATACTGAGCGGCAATGTTGATGCCCTGCTCGGCAAAGATCTGGTTGATGGCGGTCAGCACGCCCGGGCGGTTTTCATGGATGTGCAGCAGGCGGCTGGCGCTGGCGGCGTGCATCGGCAGCGAGACTTCCGGGAAGTTTACTGCGGAGAGCGTCGAGCCGTTGTCAGAGTATTTGGCCAGCTTACCAGACACTTCCAGACCGATGTTCTCCTGCGCTTCCTGCGTTGATCCGCCGATGTGCGGCGTCAGGATCACGTTGTCGAATTCGCACAGCGGCGAGTTGAACGGATCGCTGTTGGTTGCAGGTTCAACCGGGAAGACGTCGATGGCGGCACCAGCCAGGTGCTTGCTGGCCAGCGCATTACACAGCGCCGGGATGTCGATCACGGTACCGCGCGCGGCGTTGATCAGCAGCGCGCCGGGCTTCATCAGCGCCAGCTCTTCGCTGCCAATCATGTTCTGCGTGGACGGCGTTTCCGGCACGTGCAGGCTGACCACATCACTCATGTTCAGCAGGTCAGAGAGATGGCGCACCTGGGTGGCATTGCCCAGCGGCAGCTTGTTTTCGATATCGTAGAAAAATACGTGCATGCCGAGGCTTTCCGCCAGCACGCCGAGCTGCATCCCGATATGGCCGTAGCCAATGATCCCCAGCTTCTTACCACGCGCTTCGTACGAACCGGTGGCGATTTTATTCCAGATGCCGCGGTGTGCTTTGGCGTTGGCTTCCGGAATGCCGCGCAGCATCAGCAGCATTTCGCCGATCACCAGTTCCGCGACTGAACGGGTATTGGAGAACGGGGCGTTGAACACCGGCACGCCGCGTTTCGCTGCCGCGCTGAGATCAACCTGGTTAGTACCGATACAGAAGCAGCCCACCGCCACCAGCTTTTCAGCCGCCGCGAAGATCTCTTCAGTCAGTTGGGTACGGGAACGGATACCAATGAAGTGGGCATCGCGGATGGAGGACTTCAGCGTCTCAGCATCCAGTGCGCCTTTGTGGAACTCGATGTTGGTGTAACCTGCGGCGCGCAGATTATCCAGCGCACTCTGGTGAACGCCTTCCACCAGCAGGAACTTAATCTTGTCTTTTTCCAGTGATACCTTTGCCATTTCCCGACCCTATTCAGAATTCAACGAGGACTACCATAAGGTAGCCTTCTGTCAAAATATCAAAATTTTCCGGCGCGGCAATACAAACGATTGCCTGCACGCCAGCACGCGCCCACGTGCAGACAACACAAATCCACACAAAATCGTGAGATGACGAGAGCGCAAAGTACGAACCTGCTGTTGATGAATCATTTGTGACATAAGTCACCAAATTTCACTGCAGCAAGAAAAGATGTTTTGCGGATGGAAATAATCGGCGCTGGCGGCGCGCCGGTGAGATCAATTGGTGATGGTTTTCACGCCGTCCGGCGTGCCAATCAGCGCGATATCCGCTCCGCGCGCGGCAAACAGCCCCACGGTGACGACGCCCGGCAACGCATTGATAGTTTTTTCCAGCGCAATCGGGTCAAGGATGCGCAGATTATGTACGTCGAGAATAATGTTGCCGTTATCCGTAACCACGTGCTGACGATACTCCGGCAGGCCGCCCAGCTTCACCAGCTCCCGCGCCACATAAGCGCGCGCCATCGGAATCACCTCCACCGGAAGCGGGAAGTTGCCCAGCACATCGACCTGCTTGGACGCATCAGCGATGCAGATAAATTTCTGCGCCACCGCCGCGACAATTTTCTCACGCGTCAGCGCTGCGCCGCCGCCCTTAATCATCTGCATCTGTGGATTGATCTCATCAGCCCCGTCGACATACACCGACAGCGCATCCACGTTGTTGAGATCGAACACCGGAATGCCCAGCGATTTGAGCTTTTCGGTTGAGGCTTCCGAACTGGAAACCGCGCCCTCGATCTGATCCCTGATGGTACCAAGCGCGTCAATAAAGTGCGCCGCCGTTGAACCGGTGCCTACGCCAACAATGGTGCCTGGCTGCACGTACTGCAGCGCTGCCCAACCTACCGCTTTTTTCAGTTCATCCTGGGTCATGGTATGTTTAAAACCTGTGCGACATCGAAGTGCGCGTAGTATAAAACAAGGCGCTGTCAAAAAGCGCGGCTGACCGACGTTGGATGTAAGCCTTTGGAAGCCAGCCCGCAAAAACGCGTCGGCCGCACAGCTTCGCCGTTTTATGGCATAGTAGTTTCCACCCTGAACGAGAGAGAACAACAATGAAACGCCCGGATTATCGAACGCTTCAGGCGCTGGATGCTGTGATTCGCGAACGCGGCTTTGAGCGTGCCGCCCAGAAGCTGTGCATCACGCAGTCTGCGGTGTCGCAGCGCATTAAACAGCTGGAAAATTTATTTGGTCAGCCGCTGCTGGTGCGTACCGTGCCGCCGCGCCCGACCGAGCAGGGACAAAAATTGCTGGCGCTGCTGCATCAGGTGGAACTGCTGGAAGAGGAGTGGCTGGGGGATGATAACGGTGGCACCACGCCGCTGCTGCTGTCGCTGGCGGTGAACGCCGACAGTCTTGCTACCTGGCTGCTGCCGGCGCTGAAAGATGTGCTGGCCGACTCGCCGGTGCGCCTGAATCTGCAGGTGGAAGATGAAACCCGCACGCAGGAGCGTTTACGGCGCGGTGAAGTGGTCGGCGCGGTGAGTATCCAGCCGCAGCCGTTGCCAAGTTGCCTGGTGGATCAGCTGGGTGCGCTGGATTATCTGTTCTGCGCCTCGCCGGAGTTTGCCGCGCGCTATTTCCCCAATGGCGTGACGCGCTCGGCGCTGCTGAAAGCCCCGGCGGTGGCGTTTGATCACCTTGACGATATGCATCAGGCCTTTTTGCAGCAGAACTTTGATTTATCGCCGGGCAGCGTGCCGTGCCACATCGTGAACTCGTCAGAGGCTTTTGTGCAGCTGGCGCGGCAGGGATCGGTATGCTGTATGATTCCGCACCTGCAGATTGAGCGCGAGCTGGCGCAGGGAGAGCTGGTTGATTTGACACCGGGTCTGTATCAGCGCCGGATGCTGTACTGGCACCGTTTCGCGCCGGAAAGCCGTCTGATGCGCAGCGTGACCGATGCGCTGATTGCCCACGGCCACCGCGTATTGCGCCAGGATGAAGTTGCGGCTTAGCGCCGTTCAGATTAGCGCACAGCAGTCGTAGCGGCGCGATTCATCGCGCGTTTTAACAGCGGTTCTGCTGCTGGAGAGCGCGATGAATCGCGCCGCTACAATTTTACAGGCTAACTCACTGCGCCGTATTCGGTTTGATTTCGAATACCACATCCACCTGATCGTCAAAATGGATACTCTGCTGCTCGTAGGTCTGCTGCGCGGTGGTGTCCGCTGCGGCACCGGCCGCTTTGTACATGCGCGCCATCGGCATAGGCTGGTAGTTAGCCACGTGATAGCGAATGCTGTACACCGAGCCCAGTTTGGCATTGAAGCCTTCCGCCAGGGCGCTCGCTTGCTGTGTGGCATTGGCAATCGCCGCTTTACGCGCCTGATCTTTGTAGCTGTCTGCGTTAGCCACGCCCAGCTCAACAGAACGAATCTCATTCAGGCCCGACTTCAGCGCGCCGTCCAGCAGCTCATTCAGCTTATCCAGCTGGCGCAGCGTCACTTCCACCTGACGCACCGCACGGTAGCCTTTCAGCACCGATTTACCCTCTTTGGTGTAGTCATACTCCGGCTGGGTGCTGAGATTAGCCGCATCAATATCTTTCTTCTCGATGCCGTTCTTTTGCAGGAAATCAAAATATTGCGCCACGCGGTCGTCAGCCTGTTTTTTTGCATCCGCCGCGTCTTTCGACGAAACATTCACCACGATGGAGAGCGTCGCCATATCCGGACGGGCATCCACGCTGGCCTGTCCTGATGTCACCACGTGCGGTCCGTTCGGCACTTCTCCCGCCTGGACCAGACCGGACAGTGCGCCCGTGCTCATTACGGCGGCCAGCGCCAGTGCTTTCAGTTTCACGAAAGTCCTCCTTGAAGGGTTCAATTTGCAGGTCGCCACTATGGCGAAACCCAAAACACATTACTATGCGTGATGGTCTGAGTTTGAAATTAGCAAAAAGTTCGGCTTTGCTCAGGTTTAACGTATCCGCGATCGCAAATTTATCGCTACAGATTCGCTGAAAAGCGCCGCCTGCGTTTCTATTAAAGAAACACTTCTGCCCCTCGGGAGAGTTGTATTATGACAGAACAGCCACTTAGCCAAAGCGCGGTCAGCGTGCGAGCCGGACGCACACGCTTTATGATGCTGGCCCTGGTGTTTATCAACATCATCATTAACTACATGGATCGCACCAACCTGTCGGTGGCCGCCACGCAGATGGCCGGTGAACTGCGCTTCACGCCGCTGGAGATGGGGCTGATCTTCTCGGCGTTCGGCTGGATCTATGCGGCGCTGCAGATTCCCGGCGGATTCCTGATCGATCGTCTCGGCGCGCGGCTGGTATACGGCGCGGGGCTGTTTGCCTGGTCGCTGATCACCGCGCTGCACGCTTTTGCCAGCAGCTTCGGCGCGCTGTTCGGTCTGCGCCTCGGCGTGGGTGCCTTCGAGGCGCCGGTGATGCCGGCTAACAATCGGGTGATTTCCAGCTGGTTCCCCGAGCAGGAGCGTGCCAGTGCAATTGGCATCTACTCGTCCGCACAGTTTGTTGGCCTCGCCTGTATGACGCCGCTGCTGTTTCACGTGCAGGCTGCGTTTGGCTGGCGCGGGCTGTTTCTGATTACCGGCGTGGCGGGCATGATTTGGGCGCTGGTGTGGTATCTGCTGTATCGCGAGCCGAACCAGCACAAAGGCGTATCAGAGGCTGAACTTAACTATCTGCGTGACAACGGCGCACTGCTGGAAAATCGCCAGGGCAGCCAGCCGCCGCGTGCACGCTGGGCCGATCTGGCGCAGATGTTTCGCAGCCGCAAGCTGGTCGGCATCTATATTGGCCAGTTCACCATCTCCGCCACCTTCTGGTTTTTCCTCACCTGGTTTCCCACCTATCTGGTGGAGTATCGCCACATGGACTTTATCAAGAGCGGCTATGTGGCGTCGCTGCCTTACTTCGCGGCGTTTTGTGGTGTGCTGCTGGCTGGCTTTGCCTCAGACCGCATGATCCGGCGCGGCGTGTCAGCCAGCGTGGCGCGCAAGCTGCCGGTGATCCTCGGCTTGTTCCTGACGCTGTTCATTCTGGGTGCTAACTACACCGAAGATTCGCGGCTAATCATCCTGTTTATGTCGCTGGCGTTTTTTGGTAATGGCCTGGCGACCATCACCTGGGTGTTTGTCACCGCGCTGGCGCCGCGCCATCTGATCGGTCTGGCCGGCGGCGTGTTTAACTTTACCGGCGCGCTGTCATCGATCGTGGTGCCCATCGCCATCGGCGCCCTGATTGACGGCAGTAACTTCGCGCCGGCGCTGGCCTTTATCGCCGTGCTGGCCGCTATTGGCATCTGCAGCTATCTGTTTGTGGTAGGAAAAATTGACCATGTCAGCGCGCGCTGATGAGCCGTTTCGCCAGCGCGTGCAGCTGTTGCAGACGCTGCGCCAACTGGGCCTCATCGGCCTGCCAGATTTTGGCGAAGGCCAGCGCCGCGCGGTTGTTATTGATCGGCTGCGCCATACTGATTTCGCCGTCCTCGCGATGCCACACCAGATTATCGCCGGTGCGTTTGCGCGCCAGCAGCGGCGCAATCTGCGCCCACTGTTCGTCACTGAAGCGTGGCCGCAGCACCTCGTCACTCTCCGCCGCCAGCAGCGCGACGCCAATCACCGACTGCCACGCGGGCAGCATGCGGAATCCGGCCAGCGCCTGGCTGGTACTGGTGCGCTCGCCGGGCTCCGAGTGCCAGATGTAGATGACCTGGTCCTCCCACAGCACGCCAAGCGCCACCACGATATCGCGCGGCGCGTGCGCCTCCAGCTGCGGCAGTGCCGAAGCAAACAGCGACGATCCACGAATGGCCTGC
This sequence comes from Pantoea sp. VS1, assembly GCF_002207995.1. Taxonomy (NCBI): domain Bacteria; kingdom Pseudomonadati; phylum Pseudomonadota; class Gammaproteobacteria; order Enterobacterales; family Erwiniaceae; genus Pantoea; species Pantoea sp. VS1. Next base: position 30,063 of record NZ_NHZE01000044.1, on the reverse strand, counting down.
GCCGCCAGCGCATGAATGCCCGGGCCCGGCAGATAGCGCCGGTGTTCATCCTGAATCGTCAGGCCGATGGACGCCATGGTCATCAGCAGACGGTTTACCCGCGTGCTGTTCATCCCCATCTGGCGCGCCAGTTCACGGCCGCCGACCGCTTTGTCACTGGAGACCAGATATTGCAGGCAGCGAATTCCGTCAATCAGGCTCTGGTTGGGTTGCGAAGACATAAATCACCTTGTGACGGTAAAAATTCAATCTTAGCAGCCTTCAGGCGGGAGTAACCTCATGATGCAAACTTTCTCTTCTCAGGCCGCGCGTGCCTTTCCGTTGCAGTCGTTACACGCCGATGTGCTGGTCGCCGGTGGCGGTCTGGCTGGCGTGTGCGCCGCGCTGGCTGCGGCACGCGCGGGCCAGCAGGTAGTGCTGATTCAGGATCGCCCGGTCCCCGGCGGCAACGCCTCCAGCGAAGTGCGGCTGTGGGCCAACGGCGCGACGTCGCATATGGGTAATAACAACCGCTGGGCGCGTGAAGGCGGCATCATGGGCGAGATCATGGAGGAGAACCTGTGGCGCAACAAAGAGGGCAACCCGGTACTGTTCGACATGGTGCTGCTGGACATCGTGCAGGCGCAGCCGCGTCTGACGCTGCTGCTCAATACCATAGTCAGCGACATCGAAAAATCCGCGCAGCGCCTGCAGGCGGTTCAGGCTTTCAACGCCATCAATCAGACCCGCTATCGCGTGACGGCCGACCAGTTTATTGATGCCAGCGGCGACGGCGTGCTCGGCTATCTGGCCGGGGCAGCGCACCGTGTGGGCGCAGAATCACCGCAGGAGTTTGGCGAAAAAATGGCGCCGGGCGAGCAGTTTGGCCACAAGCTCGGCCACTCAATTTATTTTTATACCAAACGCAGCGCGCAGCCGGTACGCTTTGTACCGCCCTCCTTCGCGCTGAAAGAGATCACCGCCATTCCGCGCTATAAACGTTTGAGCTCCGATCTCAACGGCTGCGATCTGTGGTGGCTTGAGTGGGGCGGCCGGCTGGATACCGTGCATGAAAGCGAAACCATCAAGTGGGAGCTGTGGAAGATTGTCTGGGGCGTGTGGGATTACATCAAAAATTCCGGCGAGTTTGCCGATGCCGACACGCTGACCATTGAATGGGTCGGGCTGATTCCCGGCAAGCGCGAGAGCCGACGCTTTCTCGGCGACACCCTGCTGTGTCAGCAGGATATCATCGCGCAGCGCGACCACTACGATGCGGTGGCCTACGGCGGCTGGTCGATTGACCTGCATCCGGCCGACGGCGTGTACAGCGCTCACGACGGCTGCCGCCAGTTCCACAGCAAAGGCACTTACACCATTCCGTTTCGGGCGCTGTACAGCCAGTCGCTGGATAATCTGCTGCTGACCGGCCGGCTTATCTCTGCCACGCACGTTGCCTTTGGCAGCGCGCGCGTGATGTGCACCTGTGGCGTGCTGGGCGAAGTGGTGGGCCGCGCGGCGGCGCTGTGTCAGCAGCATAACCAGACACCGCGTCAGCTGGCGCAGCCGGAGCATATTGGTCAGCTGCAGCAACAGCTGCTGCGCCACGGCGCGTTCATTCCGCGTCAGCAGCTGGCGCATCCGGCCGGTGCCGCTCAGGTCAGCGCCAGCAGCACCTTCGCCCTGCACGCCCTGCCGGCGGATGGCGGCTGGCACGCCCTCACCTCACGCTGCGCCCTGCTGCTGCCGCTTAAAGCCGGAGAACGCCTGCCCGCGCTGACGGTGCGGCTGCGGGCGTCATCCGCGCAGACGCTGCAGGTTTCACTGCTGACCAGCGACAATCCGGCCAATACCTGCGGCGATCGGCTGCTGGCCACACACAGCCTGCAGATTAGCGGTGAAGAGGCGTATTCGCTGCCGTTTGACTACCGTGCGGAGTGCGATCGTTACCTGTTTATCGCCTTTGAAGAAAATCCGGCGGTTGAAGTGGCGCTCACCCGCCAGCGCCTGCCGGGCATTATGATGGTATTTAACAGTCTCAATCCGCGCGTCGCGAAACGCACCCGGCAGATAAACGACGGCGATTACGGCGTGGATGAGTTTGATTTCTGGCTACCGCGCCGCGCGCCCAATCAGATCCTGATCGCGTTTAGTCTGACAACACCGCTGCGGCTGTGGCACTGCGACTATTTGCTCAACGGTAAACTGCGGCCGGAAAGCCACACCAACGGCTGGCTGCCGGCGGCGGACGATCGCCAGCCGTGGGTGTGCTGGCAGTGGCCGGACGCGCAGCGCGCCAGCCAGATTACGCTGCTGTTCGATAACGATTTCGATCATGCGATGGAAACGGTGCAGATGGGCCATGCGCAGGCGGTAACGCCGCACTGCACTACCCACTATCGCCTGTGGCTGGATGACAGGCTGCTGGCCGAGGTCAGCGATAATCATCACTCGCTGTGCCATCATGCGCTGCCCCCGGATACCACGTTCCGCCAGATTCGGCTGGAGCTGCTGGCCAGCGCAGGCGCCCTGCCCGCGCTTTACGGCCTGCATGTGCATCACCAGCCGGCGATGCCCTGACGCGCCAGCTGCACGGCGATAAACCACATTACGCCGCCCACCAGCAGATTAATGATGCGCTGCGCGCGCACGGTGCGCAGGCGCGGCGACAGCCAGGCGGCCAGCAGCGCCAGACCGAAAAACCACAGCAGCGAGGCGCTGGCGGTGCCGAAAGCAAACCAGCGGCGCGCCTCCGCCGACGGCAGCTGACTGCCGAGGCTGCCGAGCACCACGAAAGTGTCGAGATAGACATGCGGATTGAGCCAGGTCACCGCCAGCATAGTGGCGACAATGCGCCAGCGCCCCTGCTTCAGCGCCGCCTCTGACGCCAGCGTGACATCGCCCTGCCAGGCACTGCGCAGCGCGCCCCAGCCATACCACAGCAGAAACGCCACGCCAGCCCAGGTGATCAGCATCAGCAGAACCGGCGACTGCTGCAACAGCGCGCTGCCGCCAAATATTCCGCCACAGATCAGCGCAATATCGCTCAGTGTGCACAACGACGCGGTCATCAAATGGTAGTGGCGCTTAATGCCCTGGTTCAGGACGAAGGCGTTCTGCGGGCCTAACGGCAGGATCAGCGCAGCACCAAGGGCAAGCCCTTGTAAGTAAACAGATAACACAGAAGAGTTCCTGATAAAGTAGTGTTGCTGTGCAGTATAGTGAGGCGTGGATATTAGCGGAAATGGAAAGAATTAATCGGTCATTAGCGTAACTGATAAAACAAGGGCACCCGCCGGTGCCCTGATAACTTACTCGCTGCGCGCAGGCTGCTGCGCCTCGCTCTGCACCTGATGCAGGTGCACGTCCATCTGCGGATAAGGAATACCGATACCGTGCGCATCCAGGGTGCGCTTGAAGTTCTTCATCAGATCCCAGTAGACGTTTTGCAGATCACCGCTTTTGCTCCAGCAGCGCACCACAAAGTTCAGCGACGAAGCCGCCAGTTCGTTCAGGCCAATCTGGATACCCAGATCTTTCAGCACGCGCTCGTCCGCTTCCACCACTTTACGCAGCAGATCGATCACCTGATCGACATCCGCATCGTAGGCGACGCCAATAATGAACTCGTTGCGGCGGATAGGTTCGCGCGAAAAGTTGACGATGTTGCCGGCGATGATTTTGCCGTTTGGCACCACCACGATTTTGCCGTCAGCGGTTTTCAGCGTGGTTGAGAAGATCTGTACATTCTGTACGGTCCCCATTACGCCACCGAGATCGACGAACTCACCGGTACGGAATGGACGGAAGGTCACCAGCAGTACGCCTGCCGCCAGGTTGGAGAGCGAACCCTGCAGTGCCAGACCGACGGCCAGACCGGCAGCACCGAGCACGGCGATCACCGAGGCAGTCTGCACGCCGACGCGGCCCAGCGCGGCAATAATCGTGAAGGCAATGATACCGTAGCGCACCAGCGCCGAGAGGAAATCAGCCACGGTGGCATCAATATGACGCGCGACCAGCAGGCGATTGACGCCGTTCGATACCACGCGCGCGATAATCATCCCGACAATAATGATGGCGATAGCCGCCACGATGTTCACCGCATAGCTGAGGATCAGCGCCTGGTTGCGCACCAGCCAGCCACCTGCATTGTTAATGCCGTCAACGACGTTAAGATCTTCCATTTGTTAGCCCTGTTGTTGAGTTTCCCGCAGGAAAGTACAAAAACTGCCAGATTCAATCCGACACTCCCGAGTACAAGGGTAAACAATAATGGGGCGAAGCGCCAAAAATGTGCTGTATAAACCGGGATTTCCAGACGGGACGCATAAAAAAAGGCCCTTTCGGGCCTTTTTTGTACGGTAAGCAAAAATTACAGTACGTCGACAGCGTTCAGCTCTTTGAAAGCCTGCTCTAAGCGCACAACCATGGAAGATTGTGCCGCACGCAGCCAGACGCGTGGGTCGTAGTATTTTTTGTTCGGGCTGTCAGCGCCGTTCGGGTTGCCAAGCTGACCCTGCAGGTACGCTTCGTTGGTTTTGTAGTACTGCAGGATGCCGTCCCAGGTTGCCCACTGGGTATCGGTATCGATGTTCATCTTGATCACGCCGTAGCTGATAGACTCTTCGATTTCTGCAGCAGAAGAACCGGAACCGCCGTGGAACACGAAGTCCAGCGCGTTGTGCGGCAGGCCGTGTTTCTCTGAAACGTATTTCTGCGAATCACGCAGAATGGTTGGGGTCAGTTTCACGTTGCCTGGCTTGTACACGCCGTGCACGTTACCGAAGGACGCAGCGATGGTGAAACGCGGGCTGATTTTGCTCAGCTCGGTGTAAGCGTAATCCACGTCTTCTGGCTGAGTGTACAGTGCAGAAGCGTCCATGTGGCTGTTGTCCACGCCATCTTCTTCACCACCGGTGCAGCCCAGTTCGATTTCCAGCGTCATATCCAGTTTCGCCATGCGCGCCAGATATTTAGAAGAAATCTCGATGTTCTCTTCCAGTGACTCTTCAGACAGGTCGATCATGTGTGAAGAGAACAGAGGCTTACCGGTTTTCTTGAAGTGCTCTTCGCCAGCATCCAGCAGGCCGTCGATCCACGGCAGCAGTTTCTTCGCACAGTGGTCGGTGTGCAGGATTACTGGCACGCCGTACTGTTCAGCCATCAGATGCACATGGTGTGCACCAGCGATTGCGCCGAAAATCGCAGCGCCCTGTGGTTTGTCGGTTTTGAAACCTTTACCGGCGATGAAGGCAGCACCACCGTTGGAGAACTGAACGATGACCGGCGCTTTAACTTTAGCCGCAGCTTCCAGTACCGCGTTGATGGAATCCGTGCCGACGCAGTTAACGGCTGGCAGAGCGAATTTGTTTTCTTTCGCTACTTTGAAGATTTTCTGAACGTCATCACCAGTGACAACGCCGGGTTTTACGAAATCAAAAATTTTAGACATGGTTGTGTCCTGTTTCGTTTATCGTCCACTCCCCAATGGGAATGCGATCTGTTCGCCCATAGCGGGCAAGCCTTCAGACAGCGCCGAAGCGCTGCCCCCAAAAATTACTGCTTCGCGCGCTCTTCCAGCATGGCTACTGCCGGCAGTTTTTTGCCTTCCACGAACTCGAGGAACGCACCGCCACCGGTAGAGATGTAGGAGATTTTGTCCTCGATACCGAACAGGTCGATAGCCGCCAGGGTATCACCGCCGCCGGCAACAGAGAACGCGTCGCTGTCTGCGATAGCGTTGGCAACGATTTCGGTGCCCTTACGGAAGTTCGGGAACTCAAACACGCCAACCGGACCGTTCCACAGAATGGTTTTTGCGTCTTTCAGCAGCTTCGCCATGTTCTGTGCGGTTTCGTCACCGAAGTCCATAATTTCTTCGTTATCCGCTACTTCGGAAACCTTTTTCACGGTTGCCGGGGCAGTTTCGGAGAATTCCGTGCCGACGCGTGAATCGGTCGGTACCGGAATGCCGTACTGGTCGCGCAGGCCTTTAGCGGCCTCAACGAAGTCTGGCTCGTACAGCGACTTGCCGACGTTGTTGTCGATCGCCACGAAGGTGTTAGCGATACCACCACCGACAATCACGGTGTCAGCGATTTTCACCAGCGACTGCAGCACGTCGAATTTGGTCGACACTTTAGAACCACCCACCACGGCGACCAGCGGACGCTGTGGATTGCTCATCACTTTGCCCAACGCTTCCAGTTCGGCAGACAGCAGCGGACCGGCACAGGCGATAGGGGCGAATTTGCCCACGCCGTGAGTGGACGCCTGCGCGCGGTGCGCGGTGCCGAATGCATCCATGACGAACACGTCACACAGCGCGGCATATTTCTTCGACAGGGTTTCGTCGTCTTTTTTCTCGCCTTTGTTGAAGCGAACGTTTTCCAGCACCACCAGTTCACCCGCGCCCACTTCAACGCCGTCGAGGTAGTCTTTCGCCAGGGTCACGTTAGTGCCGTTCAGTTTTTCTTTCAGGTAGTTAACAACCGGCAGGAGGGAGAACTCTTCGTTGTATTCACCTTCGGTCGGGCGACCCAGGTGAGAGGTAACCATCACTTTCGCGCCCTGTTTCAACGCCGCTTCGATGGTAGGCAGAGAAGCACGAATACGTGCATCTGACGTCACTTTCCCTTCTTTCACTGGTACGTTGAGATCGGCACGGATCAGAACGCGTTTACCAGCAAGATCCAGATCGGTCATCTTAATTACAGACATGGTGAACCCTCTCGTTGATTCTCATAAGTTTTGCCAGACGCAGTCCGCGTCTTACCTGAAACCGCTTGCGGCCATTGCTAACGTGGTGTCGATCATGCGGTTAGCAAAGCCCCATTCGTTGTCACACCAGACCAGGGTTTTGATCAGGTGGTGACCGCTGACCCGCGTTTGCGTGCCGTCCACTATGGCACTGTGCGGATCGTGGTTAAAATCTACTGAGACTAACGGTAATTCCGTATAGTCAACTATACCACGAAATGCCCCCTCTGACGCGTTTTGCAGCAACGCGTTGACCTCACACGCCTTCACCGCCTGGCGCACCGAAACGCTCAGATCAATGGCGGTCACGTTGATCGTCGGCACGCGCACCGCGATAGCCTCGAAGCGATCGTTAAATTTCGGAAAAATACGGGTAATGCCAGCGGCAAGACGCGTATCGACCGGAATGATCGACTGACTGGCGGCACGGGTACGGCGCAGGTCGCTGTGATAAGCGTCAATCACCTGCTGATCGTGCATCGCCGAGTGGATGGTGGTCACGGTGCCCGACTCAATGCCAAAGGCGTCATCCAGCAGCTTGATCACCGGAATAATGCAGTTGGTGGTGCAGGATGCGTTGGAGACAATGCGGTCAGTTTGTTTAAGAGCCTGTTCGTTAACGCCGAACACTACGGTGGCATCCAAATCGTTGCCGCCGGGATGCGAGAACAACACTTTCTTCGCGCCAGCCTGCAGATGCGCTTCACCATCGTCGCGGCTGCCGTACACGCCGGTGCAGTCCAGCACGATATCGACATTCAGCTCGCGCCACGGCAGCGCGGCAATCTCCGCCTGATGCAGGATACGGATGGTATCTTCGCCAACCCACAGCTGATCGCGCTCCTGGCGTACATCAAAGGCAAAGCGGCCGTGGCTGGTGTCGTACTTCAGCAGATGCGCCATGCCAGCCGCTTCCGCCAGTTCGTTAATCGCCACTACGGTGATTTCCGCCCGGCGACCGGTTTCATACAGCGCACGCAACACGTTGCGCCCGATACGACCAAAACCATTTATTGCGATACGAATGGTCATCTCACTTCCTGCAGCCACACCTGAAAAAACGTGCCAAATACCTTGAGCGTTTCGCTGCGTTTTGTACAGGGAATTCTTGCCCGGTTACGGTTGCTGACGGAGAGCACACGGCTGCAACTGAAACGGTTCAGCGAGAATAAAGCATGGAAGGAATAACAGGAATGATTGCGATCAACTGTGCTGCTGATTATTGGATCTGCGTCACAAATTCAGGCAATGACAATTATTACTGCAGGAATAATTGAACCGTTTCAGGTTCAGGCGATAACAGGGCCGCCGATCTGCTTATCGGTGTCGCGGCGCAATTTATTGCGCGTGGTTAAGCATGAAGATAGCAGCAGAAATGCGCGATGAATCGCGCCGCTACAACGCGCAGCGGCGCGACGGGTTACGCGAAATTACAGAATCGATTTCGCGGTTTTCACTACGTTGGCCACGGTGAAGCCGAACTCTTCGAACAGCTTCTCAGCTGGCGCTGACTCACCGAAGGTGGTCATGCCAACGATGGCACCGTGCAGGCCGGTGTATTTGAACCAGTAATCCGCAATACCGGCTTCGATAGCAACGCGTGCGCCAACTGCTTTCGGCAGCACCGACTCACGATAAGCCGCATCCTGCTTATCAAACGCATCGGTAGACGGCATGGACACCACGCGCACCTTACGACCTTCCGCGCTCAGCTGCTCGTAAGCGCCGACCGCCAGCTCAACTTCAGAACCGGTCGCAATCAGAATCAGCTCCGGCGTGCCGTCGCAATCTTTCAGCACGTAACCACCGCGCGCCACGTTAGCCAGCTGCTCAGCGCTACGATCCTGCTGCGCCAGGTTCTGACGCGAGAAGATCAGGGCTGATGGGCCGTCAACGCGCTCGATAGCGTATTTCCATGCCACCGCAGACTCTACCTGGTCACACGGACGCCACAGGCTCATGTTCGGGGTGGTGCGCAGGCTGGCCATCTGCTCAACCGGCTGGTGCGTCGGGCCATCTTCACCCAGACCGATAGAGTCGTGCGTATAAACCATCACCTGACGGATTTTCATCAGCGCCGCCATGCGTGCCGCGTTACGCGCGTACTCGACGAACATCAGGAAGGTTGCAGTGTACGGCAGGAAGCCACCGTGCAGCGCAATACCGTTGGCGATGGCAGTCATACCAAACTCACGCACGCCGTAATGAATGTAGTTGCCTGCGGCATCTTCATTGATCGGCTTCGAGCCGGACCACATGGTCAGGTTGCTTGGCGCCAGGTCAGCCGAGCCGCCCAGATATTCCGGCAGCAGCTTACCGAAGGCTTCGATGGCATTCTGCGATGCTTTACGGCTGGCGATTTTTGCCGGATTAGCCTGCAGCTGCTCGATGAACTTCTGCGATTCCGCCTGCCAGTTAGCAGGCAGCTCGTTGTTCACGCGGCGTTTGAACTCTGTGGCCAGTTCCGGATGCGCAGCGGCGTAAGCAGCAAACTTCTCGTCCCAGGCTTTCTCTTTCGCCTGGCCGGCTTCTTTGGCATCCCACTGTGCGTAGATTTCAGAAGGAATTTCAAATGGCGCGTAGTTCCAGCCCAGCTGTTTGCGGGTCAGTGCGATTTCGTCGTCACCCAGCGGGGCACCGTGCGAATCGTGCGTACCGGCTTTGTTCGGGGAACCGAAACCGATGATGGTTTTGCACATCAGCAGCGATGGCTTGTCGGTGACCGCTTTGGCTTCTTCTACCGCTTTTTTGATCGCGTCGGCGTCGTGACCGTCCACGCCACGCACCACGTGCCAGCCGTACGCTTCGAAGCGTTTGGCGGTGTCGTCGGTGAACCAGCCATCCACGTGGCCGTCGATAGAAATGCCGTTGTCGTCATAGAACGCCACCAGCTTGCCGAGCTTCAGGGTACCGGCGATGGAGCACACTTCGTGTGAGATACCTTCCATCATGCAGCCGTCGCCCATGAACACGTAAGTGTGATGGTCTACGATGTCATGACCCGGACGGTTGAACTGCGCCGCCAGCGTGCGCTCAGCAATGGCGAAGCCCACGGCGTTCGCGATGCCCTGACCCAGTGGGCCGGTAGTGGTTTCTACGCCTGCGGTGTAGCCGTATTCCGGGTGGCCTGGGGTTTTAGAGTGCAGCTGACGAAAGTTCTGCAGCTCGCTCATCGGCAGGTCATAGCCGGTGAGGTGCAGCAGGCTGTAAATCAGCATCGAGCCGTGGCCGTTGGACAGCACGAAACGGTCGCGATCTGCCCACAGCGGGTTAGTTGGATTGTGGTTCAGGAAATCACGCCACAGCACTTCAGCGATATCGGCCATGCCCATTGGGGCACCCGGATGTCCCGATTTCGCTTTCTGTACTGCATCCATACTTAACGCGCGAATGGCGTTGGCAAGCTCTTTACGAGAGGGCATCTTCTACTCCAGGTCGGATTAATGCTCCGCCACGCTTAACTGATTGTAATTAATGAGTTATAAGGCGAAGCGAGAAAAAAGTCGCACATCAATGTACATGAAAATCGGGGCAAAAGTACATGTATCAGGATGCTAAATCTGCGGTTCAGGGTTGCATTTCGGGGCCTGTCTGCTAGCCAATCCGCCCCTGGCACGCTATAACCAATGCGTTTAAACACCTGCGTGGTTTTTCAGGTGTTTGTTTTCTCTACTTGTTACTCAAAGGATGCTGATATGAAAATTCGCGCCATGGTTGTCGCGCTGGGAATGGTTTCGCTGCTGAGCGGCTGCGAAGGAATGGATAATAACGCACTGTTGCAGTCTGGCGCAGGCGTTTCAGGCTTACTCACTGAATGACGCCCAGGTTAAAGAGCTGAGCGATCAATCATGTGCTCAGATGGATAAAGAGAACCAGCTGGCGCCGGCCAACAGCAGCTATCAGCAGCGGCTGAACAAAATCGCCGCCGCGCTGGGCGATAACATCAACGGCGTACCGGCCAACTACAAGGTGTATCTGACCAAAGACGTCAACGCCTGGGCGATGGCCAATGGCTGTATCCGCGTTTATAGCGGTCTGATGGATATGATGAGCGACAACGAAGTGGAAGGCGTGCTCGGCCATGAAATGGGCCACGTCGCGCTCGGCCATACGCGCAAAGCGATGCAGGTAGCTTTCGCTACCACGGCGGCACGCAATGCTGCAGCGTCGGTGGGCGGCGTGATTGGTTCGCTGTCGCAGTCACAGCTGGGCGAGATGGGCGAGAAGCTGGTTAACGCGCAGTTCTCACAGACCCAGGAGTCGCAGGCGGATGACTATTCGTACGATCTGCTGAAGAAGCGCGGCATTAATCCGCTTGGTCTGGCGACCAGCTTCGAGAAGCTGGCGAAGCTGGATCAGGGCCGCCAGAGTTCGATGTTTGACTCGCATCCGGATTCTGAGTCGCGCGCGCAGCATATTCGCGACCGCATCGCGGCGGATGGGAAGTAGTCGCCGGTCTTCCCCTCACCCCAGCCCTCTCCCGCTCGCGGGAGAGGGGGCAGTCCGTGCTGTTCTCACCGCCCGCTCGATCGGTTCCCTCTCCTGGGGGAGAGGGTCAGGGTGAGGGCAGCCGTCCGCACCGCGGCGGATGGTAAGTAGTCGCCGCTCTTCCCCTCACCCCAGCCCTCTCCCGCTCGCGGGAGAGGGGGCAGTCCGTGCTGTTCTCACCGCCAGCTCGATCGCTTCCCTCTCCCGCACGCGGGAGAGGAAGCAGTCCGTGCTGTTCTCACCGCCCGCTCGATCGGTTCCCTCTCCTGGGGGAGAGGGTCAGGGTGAGGGCAGCCGTCCGCACTGCCGCTTAACCTTTATTCGCCGCCTGCACGTGCAGCATATCCAGCGCCAGCGTCGCAGCAGCCAGTGAGGTCAGGTCGGCGTGATCGTAGCCCGGTGCCACTTCCACCAGATCCATCCCCACAATGTTCATACCCTGCAGGCCGCGAATCAGCTTGGTGGCTTTATCGCTGGTCAGGCCGCCAATCACTGGCGTACCGGTGCCTGGCGCATGGGCCGGATCGAGGCAGTCGATATCAAATGTCAGGTACACCGGCAGATCGCCCACGGTGCGCTTCACTTCGGCCAGAATGTCGTCCACGCTGCGGTCATTAACCTGCGCGGCGTCCAGCACGTTGAAGCCCAGGCTCTTATCGAACTCGGTACGGATACCAATCTGCACCGAATGCTGCGGATCGATCAGCCCTTCCTGCGGCGCAGTGTAGAACATAGTGCCGTGGTCAAAAGTCGGGCCGTTGGAGTAGGTATCGGTATGCGCATCGAAGTGCACCAGCGCCATCTTGCCGAAGTGTTTGGCGTGCGCGCGCAGCAGCGGCAGTGTGACATAGTGATCACCGCCAAAAGTCAGCATGCGCTTACCGTTCGCCAGCAGCTTCTCCGCGTGCGCCTGCAGCTTGTCGGACAGATCCTGTGAATCGCCGAAGGCGTACACCAGATCGCCGCAGTCCACCACGTTGAGGCGCTGACGCAGATCGAAATCCCACGGCCAGCGGCAGCCTTCCCACGCCAGATTAGTGGAGATCTGACGGATCGCGCCCGGCCCTAAACGGCTGCCCGGCCGGCCTGACGTCGCGGCATCAAACGGCACACCGGTAATCACCCACTCGGCGTCGCTGTCGTAAGGCTGGAAGTTCAGCGGAAAGCGCATGAAACCGAAGGCGTTAGAAACCAGGGAGTTGTCGTACTGATTGCCCAGCGTGTTGTACATAACGAGTCCTCTTAAATCCTTAAATCGGTTAGCCAGTTAAGGTATAGATGAAAAAAATCCCCTCCGCGTCGTTAGGCCCGACGAGGAAGGGATTGATGGGCGTGATTATCGCCGAGTTTGCCGCGCATCGCAATTAGCGCTCGCGCATCGCCTCTTTGGCCTTGTTAAACGGTTTGACCAGATAATCCATGATGCTCTTCTCGCCGGTTTTGATATCCACGGTGGACACCATGCCCGGGCTGATGGCAAAGCGCCGGCCAGCCTTGTTCTGCACATAGTCGTTATCAGTACGAATAAACACGCGGTAGTAGTAAATCTCCGGTTTAACTTCGTCCTGGATGGTATCCGGCGAAATGCTTTCCACCACGCCGTTCAGGCCGCCGTAGATGGCGTAATCGTAAGCGGAGATTTTTACCACCGCGCGCTGGCCGGGATGGATAAAAGCAATATCGCGCGGCGACAGGCGCGCTTCAATCAGCAGCCGATCGTTCATCGGTACGATGTTCATCAACTCACCGTTGGGCGGAATCACCCCGCCCACCGTCGAGACTTTGATGTTTTTCACGATGCCGCGCATCGGCGCGCGGATGGTCAGACGCGTTACGGTATCTTCGCGTCCTTTAATCACCTGCGCCAGGCTGTCGGCTTCGGCGCTGGCCTTCGCCAGCTCTTCGCGCGCCTGCACATAATACTGCGAGCGCATATCGGTGAGCTTCAGCTCCAGGTCGGACTTATCGCGCTGTAAGCGCAGCACTTCCACGCTGCTGGCGGCACCGGTTTTCGCCAGTCGCTGAGTGATCGCCAGTTCGCGATTAGCCAGCGCCAGCGACTCCTTAAACTGCCGGGTTGCATCATTGAGCTGGGCGCGTTTGGTGTTATACAGCCGGGTTTCCGCCGCGATAAGATCCGGGTAGCCCTTCAGCTCGGCGGGAAACGTAAGCGGATCATCGTTCACTTCCGCACGCAGGCGCGAGGCCGCTGCCAGCGCGGCCCGGTAGCGCGCCGCGCTCTCGCCGACGCTGGACTGCGAGCGCGTGGCATCCAGTTTCGCCACGATCTGCCCGGCCTGCACGCGATCGCCCTCATGCACATACAGTTCCGTGAGAATGCCACCCTCCAGCGACTGCAGCACCTGCTCGCGCGAACTGGGGATCACCTTCCCGGTGCCGGTTGAGACCTCATCCAGCATGCCAAACCACGCCCACACCAGCGCCACCACGATCAGCGCGGTGCTGATGACGATCAGCCGCACTGCGCCGGTGTAGTGGCTTTCCGATTTCAGTTCACCGAGCAGATCGTCGGACGAATCCACTTCTGCGGCGGTCACCAGCCGCAGTTTTGCCGGCAATTGTTTCATCATGCCTGTCCCTCCCCCGCCGCTCCGCTGGCGCGCGGTGCCGGCAGCGCGTTCTCTTTCGGGCTGTCCATTACCAGCTGCCCCTCTTTCAGCACCAGTATGCGATCCACCAGCGACAGAATCGCCGCGCGGTGCGTCGCCACGATCAGCGTGCGGCCATTCAGCCAGGCACCCAGCCGCTCAATAAAATCCTTCTCGGTATGATCGTCGAGCGAAGCGGTCGGCTCATCCAGCAACACGATATTAGGATCGCGCAGCAGCATGCGCGCCAGCAGCAGCGACTGGCGCTGACCGCCGGACAGCCCGACGCCGCCCTCCATTATCGGATGATCGAGCCCGAGCGGCAGACGGCGAATAAAATCGGCCCCGCCACTGACCGTCAGCGCGGCAAAAATCGCTTCGTCGGTGGCGTGCGCCGCGCCCATGGTGAGGTTTTCCCGCAGCGTACCGTGGAATAGCCGCGCGTTCTGCGTCAGTAGCCCGACGTTGCGCCTCACGTCCGCGACATCAATATGCGGCAGGCTGAGGTTGTCCAGCCGCAGCTCGCCGCCCACCAGATCCATGCCGCCGGCCATCGCCTGCAGCAGCGTGGATTTGCCAGAGCCGTTGCGCCCCAGCACGGCGATGCGCTCACCCGGTTTGATGGTCAGCGTCTTGATGCGCAGCGCCACCGTCAGCGAATCGCTGTAGTAGCGAAACATGGCATCGGTGAACTGGTAGTGGCCAAACAGTACCGGACAGTGAATGCGCGTTTCGTCTTTACTGTTCTCCACCGGCAGATTCATCAGCGCATCAAGGCTGCTCTTCGCCGCTTTTACCTGCTGCCAGCGCGCCAGCACGCCACACAGCGTCGCCATTGGCGCAATCATGCGCGAAGACAGCAGCGACGCGGCGACAATCGCCCCGGTGGTGATGTCGCCGTTGATCACCATCGGCGCCCCGACCACGATCACGCTGGCGTACACCAGCCCCTGAATGGTGACGCCCCAGCTGATCAGCGCATGCATCACTTTGCGCATCTCGACGCCCGACTGCGCGGTGATGCGGATATAGCTGTTCCACTGCTGCAGAAAGCGGTCCTCCGCCTGCATTAGCTTGATATCTTCCAGCCCCTGCACGCTCTCCACCAGCACCGCGTTGCGCAGCGTCGACTCTTTCAGGTTTTGCTGCGCCAGCTTCGCCAGTTTTTTCTGGCTCAGCACGCCGGGCAGGATCATCAGCAGCACCGCCACCGGCGCGATCCACGCCAGCTGCGGCGCGATGATCGCCATCACCAGCATAAACAGCAGGAAGAACGGCATATCGACAATCGCCGTCACCGTGGTCGACGTCACCATTTCGCGCACCGCTTCCAGCTCGCGCAGCTGCGAGATAAAGGTGCCGGTCGATCGCGGTACCGCGCTGTTACGCAGCCGCAGCGCGTGGCCGAACACGCGATCGGAGACGCGCATATCGGCGCGCTTGCCGAGCAGATCGGTGACGTGATCGCGACCGACGCGCAGAATATAGGTGAACACCACCGAGAGAATCACCCCGATATACAGCACGTACAGCGTGGGGTACGACTGCGCCGGGATCACCCGATCGTACACCTGCATCGAGAAGATGATGCCGACCAGCGCCAGCAGATTGATCAGGAACGATCCCAGCATCACGTAGCCGTAAGGACGCATGTCGTGCAGCACCAGACGGCGCAGCCAGTCGGGCCTGACCGTGGCGAGATAGCGATCGACACGGCTATCTTTGGCGGCCGTCACCGGACGCAGCGCCGCGGCGTAACGGATCTGCGGCAGCAGCGTGTTCAGCACGATCGGCGCCGGTTGTTCATCGCCGGCCAGGTGCACGCGCACCGTGTCATCGCCATCAAAGCTGGTGATGACGCCGACCTGGCCGTCGCTCAGTTCCACCGCCAGCGGCAAGCGCCAGCTGCTGATCTCCCACTGATGCTCTTCATACAGCTGCAGCGACAGTCCGGCCTGACGCGCCAGATGGCGCAGCGCTTTATCACGTGACTGTTTGCCCTGCCATTCGCTGGCAGCCATGATCATGCCCGGCGAGCACGGCAGGCGATAATGGGTCGCGATGAGAATAATGGCGGTGGCCCAGCCGTGTAGCGGCACCTCGCCACCGGCGGCGCTGGCGGGATTGCCATTGGGTGCGTCCGGAATCTGTAATTGCGTCATGGCTGGATCTCCACGGACTGGATGCGCTGGTTATTCAGCGCAAACGCTGACCGCATCTGCCCGGTGCTGTATAAGCAGTCGAGCTGCAGTGAGCGTAACTGACTGATGGTTTGCTGCATGGCGAAGCGCGTCTGAAACACTTCCTGTTCGGCGTTGAGCACGTCCAGCAGCGGACGGGTGCCGAGCTGCAGATACTGATCCTGGTACAGCTGCTGCGTCTTCTCGCCCAGCGTCTGCTGACGCGACATGATCGCCAGGCTCTGCGACAGGCTCAGCGCTTCGGTTTGCGATTCGCTGAGCTGCTGCTGCGCTTTGAGGCGCGCCGAGTTCACCGCCGCATTGGCCGCCTGCAGCGCGCTGGCCGCCGCATCGCGCGCCGCGGTAATGCCGCCGCCCTGATACAGCGGCATCTCAACTTTGACGAACGCGGAATACTGGGTGCGGTCGAGCGTTTCGCTGCCGGAGTAGTGATTGTTGAGGTAATGCGTGACCTGCGGTTCCAGCGAAATGGTAGGTAAATTCTGCGCGTTGGCGTTATCCAGTTTGGCCTGCGCCTGCCGCGCCTGCGCCCACGCCGCCAGCACCGCCGGATTGGATTTGTCGTCGGCTTTGCCCACCGCGCAGGCGCGCGTCAGGCTGGGCGGAAACGCATCGCTGACCTTTTTCACCAGTGGCCAGCCGAGATAACTTGCCAGCGTGGCACGCCAGCGGTTGAGGCTGGCCTGATACTGGGTCAGCGTGGTGCGCGCCCCTTCGATACGCGCGTCGGTCTGGGTGGCGTCCGAGAGCGATGCCGCCCCCTCTTCATTGCGCTGACGCGCCAGATCGCCAATCTTACTCAGCGCCGTCAGCTGATCCTGGGCGATCTTTACCAGCTGCTGATAGCCCTGCACCTGCACCAGCGCGGCGGCGGTGTCGTGCGCGACGGTATCAATACTCACCAGCACGCTGGCCTGCTCCTGCGCTACCCCGGCTTCGGCGGAGCGCACCGAACTGCTGACTTTGCCAAAGTCATACAGCATCTGCGATACCGACAGCACAAATGACGGGCTGAAGCCTTTTTCGCTGTAGGCGTTGCTGTAGCCGTTGTTCATGCCGGCGCTGATTTGCGGATAGTATTTGGCCTGCGCCACATCGACCTGGCTGGCCTGCTCCAGCATTTTGCCAATCGCCTGCGCGATGTCCGGATGCCACTGGATGGCGCGCTGTACGGCCTGGTTAAGGGTTAAGGTATCCGGCACGTTAGCCAGCGCGGGTTCGGCCACCTGACCGGTTAAGGAGGGAAGATCCTGCTGCTGCGCCAGACCGGCTGAGGTTATGCGCCCCGCCTGCGTCACGGCATCACTGGCAGCCATAAGATGAGAACTGTGAAAAAACACAATGCCAGCACACAGGGCGCTGAGCTTACAGGTACGGCGAGTTGTTGCGCCTGATTGCATCAGATCCATCGATTGTTCACCAGTAAAAGAGAGAAAGGGGCACCTCCCTGTGCCCGTTATGCTTCCCTGCGTTACACCCACTAAGCCGTGTGGTTTTGATGCGGTTGCTGCAGCAACTCCTCCAGTGAGACGTTTACGCCTTCCAGGGTAATCAGCTGCGTACTGCTGTACCCCGTGCCGCTGCCATCACGGTCAATCGACAACACCGTATTGCCATCCGCGGTATGATCCACTTTCACAAAGTCATTGATATTACTGGTGGAATCATTCCAGCCGATCAGCAGACTGCTGACGTCGATCTTGTCACCCTGCGCGACGCTGAAGTCGGTCCAGGTGTCGTGACCGTTGCCGCCGGTAGCATCTGCGCTGCTCAGCAGGTGGTAAACCAGCGTATCTGCGCCGGCACCGCTGGTAATGGTGTCGTCGTAGGCACTGCTGGTGAGGCTGTCAGCCGCGGCGCTGCCCGTGATGGTCGGGTGAAGCTCAATGGTAAAGGTGTTGCTGGTGATGGTGCCGTCGGACGACGCCAGGGTGTAGGTAAACACCTCCTTATGCGTGATGTTCTGGATATTCACATCCGCGTTCAGGGTATAGGTATAGCTACCGTTGGCGGCGATGGTCAGCACACCAAAGTCCCCGGCCACCGCCGTGCTGCCCACGCTGCTCACGGTGGTGAGATCGCCGTGCTCATTGAGGATGCTCAGCGTGCCGCTGTGGCTGACGTTGCTGTCTCCCCAGATGCTGCCGCTGGCATCATGCTCGCTGCTGGTGGTGGTTTCCGCCGCCAGACTGGTGGTGGCGAACAGCGCGGTGGCCGCACCGTTATGCAACGTCACCGTCAGCGTCGCCGAGGTCACTGCACCGCTGGCATCCCGCACCGAGTAGGTGAAGGTGTCTGCGGATGGCAGGGTATCGATATCCAGCCCGGCCTTCAGCGTGTAGGTGTAGTTACCCTTCGCATCAATGGTCAGCGTACCGTAGGTGGTGTTGATCACCGTATTGCCGCTGGACGCCACCGCGCTGCTGCCCACGGACGCCACCGCCGTGCCGGACGGAATCGTCCCGGCGATGGAGCTGGTGTCGTTGGTCAGCAGGTTACCGGTGACCGTCGCGGCGGTGGTGACCGCCAGCGTGGTGAAATCCGACACCGTGCTTACCGTGGTGGTTGGCAACACGCTAATGTTGGTGGTGGCTGCGACCACCACCGCATAGTTGCCGGTCCCCAGTCCGGTGTAGGTGACGTTTGCCCCTTTCAGCGTACCGATCGTCAGCAGCGCGCTGATGTAGTTGGTCTTGATACTGATCAACTGCCACGAGCCGTTTGCCTGCTGTTCGTACAGGTTTAACGAATAGTTGGCGGCCACGCCGAGACTGGTCACCGAACCGTTGAGCGTCACGGTACGGCTGTCATCGTTACCCACGCTGAACAGGTAAGCATTACCGTTGTTCAGTACGCTGGCATTGAGCACCGTACCCAGCCCCACGGTCAGCAGCGCGGTATGCGACGAGTTGACCGTACCGTTGTTCACCGTCGCCTGCGTGCTGGTGTAATCCACCTCGTTGCTGTCGTTGGTCGCCACGATGCGAATCGCACCGGTCAGCGAGGCCCCCGGCGAGACGTTACCGGCGCGATCCGTCTGGATCACCGACAGCGGCGCACCGGTGATCTGCGCGGTGGTGAGCGTCACCGACCAGTTGCCGCCGCTGCCGACCGTGGTGGTGCCGAGCGCGTTGCCGCTGGCATCGCGCACCGTTACCGTAGCCCCGACTTCACCGCTACCGGTGACAAGGGTACCGGCGCTGTTGATCGCCAGCCCGCTTACCGCCGCCGGAGGCAGGGTATCGACGTTCACCGTCGCCGTGATGTTGCCGGTGCTGACGTTACCCGCCGCATCGGTCACCGTGGTGCTCAGCGTGTGCGCGCCGTTCGCCAGCGTGGCGGTGGTGAAGCTCCAGCTGCCATCACTCCCCGCGGTCACAGAACCAATGGCGCTGGCACCGTCGTAGATGGTGACCACGGCACCCGCTTCCGTGGTGCCGCGCAGCGTTGGCGTGGTATCGCGCGTAAAGGCACCGTTCGCCAGCGTCACCGGCGTACCGCTGATGTCATCAATGATGGTCAGCGTACTGGCAACCGGCACCACGGTGTCGACGATCAGCGTGGTCGACACCTGCGGGCTGACGTTGCCCGCCGGGTCGGTCTGCGTCACGTTCAGCGTGTGGCTGCCGTTGCTCAGCGCGTTGCCCACCACGAAGCTCCAGCTGCCGTTGCTGCCCACCGTGGTGGTGCCCAGCAATGTGGTGCCGTCGTACACCGTGATGCGCGCGCCCGCCTCGCCGTTGCCGCTCAGCAGCGGCGTGCTGTCGTTGGTGACGCCATTATTCGGAATGGTCACCGCCGTGCTGCCGTTGTTGTTGAGCGCCAGCAGATTGGTGATGGCCGCCGGTGCCGTGGTATCGATGATCACCGTGGCCGCGGTGGTGCCGCTGACGTTACCTGCCGCATCCGTTACCGTCACCGTGATCGGGTGCGGACCGGCGCTCAGCGCCGCCAGTGGCGTGAAGCTCCAGCTGCCGTCCGCCTGCACAATCGCCGTGCCCAGTGCCAGACCGTTGTCCAGAATGGTGACGCGTGCCCCGGCCTCCGCCGCGCTGACGCTGCCGCGCAGCGTTGGCGTGGTGTCGTTGGTCGCACCACCGTTGACGATGGTGGCACCGGTCGCATCATTAATAATGGTGAGACTGGTGTTCGCTGGCGCCACCGTATCCACGGTGAGGTTAATCACCTCAGAACGGGGACTGACGTTGCCCGCGCTGTCGGTCACCGTCACGCTCAGCGCGTGGGCGGCATTGCTCAGCGTCGGCGAGACGAAGCTCCAGTTACCGCTGGCGTTAGCCTGCACCGTTCCGAGCAGCGTGTTGCCATCGTAAACCGTGACAATGGCGTTCGCTTCCGCCGTGCCCTGCAGCGTCGGCGTGCTGTCGTTGGTGACTCCGTTATTAACGATAGCCACACCGGTGACGTCGTTGGTCAGCGTCAGCCCGGTTGCCGCCAGCGGCGGCGCGGTGTCGACGGTCAGCGCCAGGGACGCTGCGGGACCGATATTGCCTGCCGCATCGGTGGCCGTCACGCTGAAGGTGTGTAAACCGTCAGACAAGGTGCCGGTGACGAAGCTCCAGCTGCCGTTGCTGGCCGCGGTTACCGAACCCAGCACCGTATCACCATCGCGGATGGTCACGATGCTGTTGGCTTCCGCCGTACCGCTCAGGCGTGGCGTGCTGTCATTAGTGACGCCACCCGCCGCAATCGCCACCGGCGTGCTGCCGTTGTTGTTCACCGCTGCCAGCCCGGTGATAGCCACCGGCGGTGTGGTGTCGATCACCAGCGTGGCGCTGGTGGTGGCACTGACGTTACCGGCCGCATCGGTGACCGTGACGTTGAGCGTATGGAGCGTTTCGCTCAGCGCCGTGGCTGGCGTCAGCGTCCAGTTACCGTCACTGCCCACCAGCGCGGAACCGACCAGCGTGGTGCCATCCAGTACGGTGACGATGCTGCCCGCCTCCGCCCGACCGCTCAGCACCGGCGTGGTATCGCTGGTGACGCCGCCATTCGGGATGACGCTGCCGCTGACGTCGTTGGTGACCACCAGCGTGGCCGCGCCCGGCGCAACGGTATCGACGGTGATAGTTACCGGCGTGGTGCGCGGGCCGGTATTGCCCGCCGCATCGGTGACCGCCACGCTCAGCGCATGCGCGCCGTTACCCAGTGTCGGCGAGACAAAGCTCCACGCGCCGCTGCCGTTCACCTGCGCCGTGCCGAGCAATGTGTTGCCGTCATAAACGCTAACCGTGGCGTTGGCCTCGGCGCTGCCGCTCAGCGTTGGCGTAGTGTCGTTAGTCGCGCCGCCAGCCGGTATGCTGACGCCGGTAACATCGTTAGTGATGGTCAGGTTGGTGGCCACCAGCGGTGGCGTCGCATCAACGATCAGCGTCACGCTGAGCGCCTCGCCGGTGTTACCCGCCGCGTCCGTTTCCGTGACGCTGAAGGTATGGCTGCCGTCGCTCAGTGCCGCAGAGGTGTAACTCCAGTTACCGCTGCTGCCGACCGTCAGCGAGGCCACCACATCGCCATCGAGGCGAATGGTCACCACGCTGCCCGCTTCTGCCACACCGCGTAACAGTGGCGTGTTGTCATTAGTGGTACCGCCGTCAGCAATCGTCACCGGCGTGCTGCCGTTGTTGTTGCTGGCCGTCAGCGTCAGATCGTCCGGCGCCAGGGTATCAACGATTACCGTCGCGCTGGTGCTGGTGCTGACGTTGCCCGCCGCATCGGTCACCGAAACGCTCAGGGTGTGCGATCCTTCACTCAGCGCTGTCGCTGGCGTGTAGCTCCAGTTGCCGCCGGACGGCACGGTCAGCGTGGTCAGCACATCACCATTGTTGAGGATGGTGACCGTGCTGCCCGCTTCCGCTACGCCGCTCAGGGTTGGCGTGGCATCGCTGCTGTAGCCGCCGTTGAGCACCGGCTGCGCGGTATCATCGTTGGTGATGACCAGCGTCGAAGCGTTCGGTGCGATGCTGTCCACTGTGAAGCTAAGCGCCGGGGTGCGGTCGCTGCTGTTCCCCGCCGCATCGCTGACGCCCACGCTCAGCGCGTGCGCCCCTTCGCTCAATGCAGGCGTGGTCAGCGTCCAGCTTCCCCCTGCGCCCACCACCACCGACGCGATAGCGGTGCTGCCATCGTACACCGTGACCAGGCTGCCCGCATCGGCGCTGCCGCTGAGTACCGGCGTGTTGTCATTGATGACGCTGCCGTCGCTAATCGGCACCGCCGTGCCGCTGCGATCGTTGCTGATCACCACATCAGCGGCCACCGCCGGCGCGGTGATATCCACGGTGAAGCCGAGGGTCGCCGATGGCGTCCCCTCATCACCGCCAGGGTTTTGCGCGGTGATGTACCAGGCGTAGCTGCCTTCAGCCAGCGTCGGCGTATAGCTCCACTGGCCGTTAGCATCCGCCGTAACGCTGGTGATTACCGCATCCGTATTAGCGTCATAAATACGAATCAGCTGACCGGCTTCGGCAGAGCCGCTGAGCGTTGGCGTGGTGTCGCGGGTTACCGCGCCGTCTGCCAGCGTCACCAGCGTCGTGCCCGTGTCGTCAGTGATTTGCAGCGTCGAGGTGGCTGGCGGCAGATCGGCCTGCACGTTAAGGCTGAACGCCGGCGTCGCCGTACTGACGTTGCCCGCCGCATCGGTCACGGTCACGGTGAAGCTGTGAGGTCCGTTGTTGAGCGCTGCGGTCGTAAAGCTCCAGGCCCCGCCCGAGCCGGCCAGCGCAGTGCCCAGCAGCGTGGTGCCATCGTAGATGCTCACCGTGCTGCCGGCTTCTGCCGTGCCGCTCAGGGTTGGCGTGTTGTCATCGGTCGACGCGCCGTCATCCAGCGGGCCCGTCGTGCCGCCCACGTTATCGGCGACCACCAGGTCAGGAACCGCGTCTGGCACCAGCGTATCGATGGTGACATTCACCGGACCCACCGGCTCGCTGACGTTGCCAGCGGCATCCACCACCTGCACCGAGAAGGCGTAGCTGCCATCCTGCAGCGCGCTGGTTTCAAAGCGCCATACGCCATTGGCATCGGCGACCACCGAGCCAATCACCGTATCGTCCTGCAGCAGATTGATGATGGCACCGGCCTGCGCCGTTCCGCTCAGCACCGGCGTGGTGTCGTTGGTAAAGCTGCCATCCACCAGCGGCAGTGCGGTCGGACCGTTATTGGCGTTGACCTCAAACGACAGCACCGGATCCGGCCCGACGGTGTTAACCGTCACGCCAATGCTCACCGGGTCGCTGACGTTACCCGCGCTGTCACTGACGACGACCGTCAGCGTGTAGCTGCCGTTATCCAGCGGCGACGTATTCAGGCTCCAGTTGCCTTCGCTGTCCACCGTCGCCGACCCCACCAGCACGTTGCCGTTGTACACGTTGACGAGACCACCCGGCTCACCGCTGCCGCTCAGCAGCGGCGTGTTGTCGTTGGTGGCGCCACCGTTGGCGATGGTGACAAGGTTATCCGGATCGTTGTCATTCTGCAGCAGCACGGCGCTGACCGGCTGCGGCGGCGTAGCATCAACCTGAACGGTAAAGCTGGAAGACGGCGCACTGACGTTGCCGAGGCTGTCCGTCACCGTGGCCGTCAGGGTGTGCTGACCATCGGTGAGCACGGGCGACAGGAACACCCATTCGCCGTCCGCATTGGCGGTGGTCGAACCCAGCACCACATTGCCATCGTAAATGGTCACCAGGCTGTCAGCCTCCGCCGTACCGCTCAGGCGTGGCGTGTTGTCATTGGTAAAGGTGCCATCGGGCACCAGTACCAGATCGGTGCCGTTGTCGTTAT
Organism: Pantoea sp. VS1; assembly: GCF_002207995.1. Lineage (NCBI taxonomy): Bacteria > Pseudomonadati > Pseudomonadota > Gammaproteobacteria > Enterobacterales > Erwiniaceae > Pantoea > Pantoea sp. VS1. The sequence goes on along the minus strand of NZ_NHZE01000044.1, from coordinate 6,224 downwards.
TCACTTCCAGCGTGGCCTGGGCCGGTGCCTGGTTATCCACGGTAAAGGTAATCGGTGCCGACGCCGGCCCGGTGTTACCGGCCGCATCGGTGACCGTCACCGTCAGGCTATGCGACGCGTTGGTGAGGGTTGGCACGTTGAAACTCCACGCGCCGTCACTGCCCGCAATCGCCGTACCAATCGGCGCGCCATTATCCAGAATGTTCACCGTGCTGCCCGGCTCAGCAACCCCCGCCAGCAACGGCGTGGTATCGCTGGTGGTCGATCCCGACGGAATATCCACCAGCGCACTGCCGTTGTCATTGGAGAGACTGATCTCCGTCACCTGATCCGGGGCGGTGGCGTCAATCACCAGCTGTGCCGTAACCGGCGCGCTGACGTTGCCCGCCGCGTCGCGCGCCACAACGGTTAAGGTGTAGCTGCCGTCACTCAGCGCACTGGCCGGTGTGAAGCTCCAGCTGCCGCTGCTGCCGACAGTGACGCTGCCCACCGGACCGTCCTGCGAGGTAATCACAATCAGGCTGCCCGGATCGCCGCTGCCGCTCAGCACCGGCGTGTTGTCACTGGTTAAGCCGCCGTTCGGGATGGTGACCGGATCGCCGTTGCCATTGTCGCTGGCGACGCTCAGCTGGGTGACCGCCGACGGTGCTACGGTATCAACGGTGATCGCCACGCTGGCGCTCGGTGCGCTGACATTGCCAGCTGCGTCGGTGACCGTCACGCTGAGGCTGTGCGAGCCATCGGTCAGTTCAGGTGAGAAGGTCCATGCGCCGTCGTTACCTGCCGTCGCCGTGCCGATAGGCGTCTGTCCGTCATAGACGATGATGGTGCTATTCGGCTCTGCCGTTCCGCTGAGCAGCGGCGTGCTGTCATTGGTGTTACTGCCTGAGGTGATTGGCGTGGCCGGATCGACATTGTTGTTCACCAGCAGCAGATCGACGACCGCGTCCGGCGCCGTGGTATCCACGGTAAAGCTAATCGGCGCGGAAGGATCGCTGACGTTACCCGCCGCATCAGTCACCGTTACCGTCAGGCTGTGATCGCCCTCGTCCAGCGTACCGGTAACAAACTGCCAGCTGCCATCGGCGCCCACGGTCACAGAACCGATCGGCGTCGTGCTGTCGCCATCGTAGACCGTGATGATACTGCCCGCCGTGGCGCTGCCGGAGAGCTGCGGCGTGGTGTCGTTGGTCGCGCCATTGGTGGCAATCGCCACCAGCGTGCTGCCGTCGTTATTGCTCAGCACCACGTCCACTGGCGCTGCCGGTGGCGTGAGATCGACGGTGAAGGTGTACGGCGCGGACTCCGGCCCGACGTTGCCTGCCGGATCGGTGACGCTGGCCGTCAGGCTGTGACTGCCCGCTTCCAGGGCGGTATCTGGCGTGAAGCGCCAGCTGCCGTCATTGCCGGCGGTAGCCGAGCCGATGATCACGCCGTTGTCGCGCACGATCACTACGCTGTCAGGCTCGGCGCTACCGCTCAACACTGGTGTGGTGTCGTTGGTCGCCCCGCCAGAGGCCACCGGTACGGCCGGATCAACCTCATCGTTCACCAGCAGCAGGCCGGTCGGCTCGGCCGGTGCCGTGGTATCCACGGTAAAATCAATCGCCGCGGACGGTGCGCTAACGTTGCCCGCCGGGCTGGTAACCGTCGTGGTCAGGCTATGTTCGCCCTGGCTCAGCGTCGGTACCGCATAGGTCCATGTGCCACCGGCACCCACCAGCACGCTGCCCAGCACCGTGTTGCCATCGAGGATGGTGACGGTGCTGCCGGCATCGGCGGTGCCGCTCAGCTGCGGCGTGGTGTCGTTGGTCGCGGTGCCGCTGTTGATCGGCTGCAGCGTCTCGCCGTTATCGTTGTTCAGCACGACATCAACGGCGGCAGACGGCGTGGTAAGATCGATTGTGAAATCAAACGCATCAGACACCGGCCCGCTGTTGCCCGCCGTGTCGGTGACAACGGTGGTCAGGCTATGCGTGCCCGCCTCCAGTGCCGGATCCGGCGTGAAGCTCCAGTTGCCGTTTGCATCGGCCTGCGCCGAGCCAATCACGCTGCCATTGTCGTAAATCGCGACGAGGCTGCCCGGCTCCGCGCTACCGCTGAACAGCGGCGTGGTGTCATTAGTGACGCCATCCGCCGCGATCGGCAGCGGCGTTGCGCCCTGATCGTTAACCAGCAGCAAGTCTGCGGCGGGCGCCGGATCGGTGAGATCGATGTTCACCTCCAGCGGAGCAGAAGGTGCGCTGGTATTGCCAGCCGGACTGGTTTCGGTCGCCGTCAGGCTGTGCGGCCCCTCGCCCAGCGCGGTGGCTGGCGTGAAGCTCCAGCTGCCGTCGTCGTTGACCGTGGTAGTGCCCAGCACGGTATTGCCATCCGAGACGGTGATGGTGCTGCCGGCGGTGCCGCTGCCGCTCAGGACCGGCGTGGTGTCGTTAGTGGCACCGCTGGTGATCAGCACCGGCGTGCCGCTCTGATCATCACTGAGCTGCACATTGCCCGGCGCGGCTGGCGTGGTGGTATCGATGGTAAAGCTGAGGGCGGCCGAGGGTTCGCTGGTATTGCCGGCGGTATCGGTCACCGTCGCCGTCAGGCTATGGTCGCCCGCCGCCAGCACCGGTGCAGTGAAGCTCCAGCTACCGTCGTTGCCGACGGTGGCGGTGCCCAGTACCGTATCGCCATCGGAAATGGTCACGGTGCTGCCCGGTTCCGCGCGGCCACTGAGCACCGGCGTGGTGTCATTGGTGAGGCCATTGCTGACCGGCACCGGTGTACCGCTCTGGTCGTTGCTGAGCAGCAGCTCGCTGGCCACGGCAGGGGCGCTGGTATCGACGATGACAATCACCGCCGTGCTGCCCGGCCCGGTATTGCCCGCCGTGTCGGTAACGGTGGACGTCAGATTATGCTGCCCTTCGCTCAGCGGATCGGTCGGGGTGAAACTCCAGCTGCCGTCGCTGCCTGCCGTCGCCGTGCCCAGCACCGTATCGCCGTCGCTGACGGTCACCGTGCTACCGGGTTCAGCGGTACCGCTCAGGGTTGGCGTGGTGTCATTGGTGCTGCCGCCCGCGGCAACCGGTGTGCCGTCGCCATTGCTGAGCTGCAGATTGCCTGCCGCCGCCGGTGCCTGCGTATCGACGGTGACGGTTACCGCTGTTGACGCCGGTCCGGTGTTACCGGCCGCATCGGTGACGGTGCTGGTCAGGCTGTGGCTGCCATCGCTGAGGGGCGGCGTGGTGAAACTCCAGTTGCCATCGTTGCCCACCGTGGTGCTGCCAATCACCGTACCGCCATCGGAGATAATCACCACACCGCCAGCTTCGCCGCTGCCGCTCAGGGTTGGCGCAGAGACGTTAGTGCTGCCTGTGCCCAGCGGATCGCCGTCATCGTTGGTCAGCTGGATGCCTGTCGGTGCCGCGGGCGCGACGGTGTCGATGGTGATGGTGATCACCGGCGAATCCGTCACCGTGCCGCTGCCGTTATCGGCGCTGGCGCGGAATGCGTAGGTGCCGTCGGCCAGCGCCGCTGGCGTGAAGCTCCACTGTCCGTTGCTGCCCGCGACCACGCTGCCCAAAACCGTGCTGCCGTTGTACAGGGTGACGAGATCGCCCGCCCCGGCCTGGCCGCTGAGAATCGGCGTGCTGTCGGTGGTGCTGTCGTTATTGGCCAGTTCGACCAGTGTGCTGCCGTTATCATCGGTGACAATCAGCAGGCTGCTGGTGGCCGGCACGCCCGCCTCAATGTTGACCGTGAACACCGGCGATGCCGGGCTGACGTTGCCGGCCGCGTCAGTCACCGTGGTGGTCAGGCTGTGCTGCCCGTTGGTGAGCGGATCTGGCGTAAAGCTCCAGCTGCCGTTGCTGCCGGCGGTAACGCTACCGAGCAGCGTGGTACCGTCATAGATACGCACCACCGCGCCCGCTTCTGCCGAACCGCTCAGGGCTGGCGTGCGATCGTCGGTGGTCTGGCCGGAAGCCAGCGCGCCGGTGACGCTGCCCGCGTTATCCGTCACCTGCAGGCCGCTGACGGCGGCAGGCGCGGTGGTGTCAACGCTAAAGGCGATCGGCGTTGATGCAGGACTGACGTTGCCGGCGGCATCGGTCACCGTGGTGCTCAGGCTGTGATTGCCCTCGCCCAGCGCTGGCGTGGTGAAGCTCCAGCTGCCGTTACTGCCCACGCTGACGCTGCCGAGAACGGTGTTGCCGTCGCGAATCGTGACAATACTGCCGGCTTCCGCCGTGCCGCTCAGCAGCGGTGTCGCATCGTTAATCGCGCTGCCGCCCGTCACCGGCTGTGCGGTACTGCCGGCATCGTTCAGCAGTGCCAGATCGCTGGCTGCCGCCGGTGGCGTGGTATCAACCGTAATGTTCAGGGTGACGGTGTCAATCACATTGCCGTCAACGTCGGTAATGGTGGCGCTGAACGCGTGGCCGCCCTCACTCAGGTTGCTCAGGGCAAAGCTCCACTGCCCATTGCCGTCGGCGGTGGTGCTGCCGAGCAGATCGCCGCCGTCAAAGATGCGGACGAGGCTGCCCGCCCGGGTCAGGCCGGCAAGGGTCGGGCTGTCGTCATTGGTGACGGCGCCGTTTTGCAGTGAGACGAGGGTATTGCCGCTGTCGCCCACCAGCTCAATGCTGGCGCTGGCGGGTGGCAGCGCAGCGTCCACATTGACCACAAATTCCGCGGTCGCGCTGCTGACGTTGCCCGCCGCATCAGTTTGCGTAACGGTCAGGCTGTGGCTGCCGTTGCTGAGCGCTGGCGTGGTAAAGCTCCAGCTGCCGTTGGCCCCGACAAGGGTATTGCCCAGGAGCGTGCTGCCGTCGTAAATGCTGATCAGCGCACCGGCTTCGCCGCTGCCGCTCAGGGTAGGTGTGTTGTCATCGGTGGTAGCGCCCGACGTCAGCGGGCCCTGGCTGGCACCCACGTTGTCGATCACCTGCAGATCGCCGATCGCCGCCGGTGCGGTGGTATCGACGGTGACCACAATAGCCGCTGACGCCGGACCGGTGTTGCCGGCGCTGTCGGTTACCGTGGTAGTCAGGCTGTGATTGCCGTCGCTGAGCGCTGGCGTGGTGAAGCTCCAGCTGCCGTTACTGCCGACGATAGCCGTGCCGAGCACGACGTTGCCATCGCGTACCGTAACGGTGCTGCCGGCCTCTGCCGTGCCGCTCAGCACCAGCGTGTTGTCATTGCTGCTGCCGCCGGCGGCAATCGGCGTCACCGTGCCATTACTGTCGCCGGTCAGCAGCAGATCGCCTGCCGCGCCGGGCGCCACGGTATCAATGGTGACCGTCAGGGTGACGGAGGTGGTGACGTTACCGGCGGCGTCGGTGGCAACCGCGCGGAACGCGTAAGTACCATCTGCCAGCGTGGCGGGAGTGAAGCGCCACTGACCGCTGCCGTCGGCAATAGTACTGCCCAGCAGCGTGGTGCCGTTGTACAGCGTGATGACGGCGTTAGCGCTCGCCAGGCCGCTCAGCACCGGCGTGCTGTCTTTGGTGCTGGCACCATCGCTCAGCGTGCGCAGCGTGGTATCGCTATCGTCGGTAATTTGCAGCGAACTGCTGGTTGACGGCAGGCCCGCCTGAATCGTCACCACAAACGGCGAGGACGCAGCGCTGACGTTGCCGGCAGCGTCCGTCAGCGTCACGGTCAGGCTGTGGCTGCCATTACTCAGCGCTGGCGTGGTAAAACTCCAGTTGCCGTTCGCGCCCACCAGCGCCGTGCCGAGCAGCGTCTGACCATCGTAAACGCTGACCACAGCGCCCGCTTCACCGCGACCGCTCAGGGTCGGCGTGTTGTCATCGCTGCTCGATCCGTTTGGTACCGGCGTGGTGCTGCCGCCGCTGTTGTTGGTCAGGGCCACGTCCGTGGCCACTGCCGGTGGCTGCGTATCGACAGTGAAATCAACCGGGCTGGTGGCCGGACTGGTGTTGCCGGCCGCATCGGTGACAGTAACCGTCAGGCTGTGCTGCCCTTCACCCAGGGCGGGTGTCGTGAAGCTCCAGCGGCCATCGGCACCGACGGTGACCGTACCCAGCAGCGTGGTACCGTCGTAAATACTGACAATGGTCCCCGCTTCGGCCGTGCCGCTCAGTGTAGGCGTGTTGTCATCGGTGCTGGTGCCACCCGTGATAGCGCCCTGCACGCTGCCCGCGTTATCCGTGATCAGCAGATCGCTGACTGCCGCCGGAGCCGTGGTATCACCGCCGCCGCCATTGTCGCCGCCG
>NZ_NHZE01000043.1:0-253 GCF_002207995.1 Pantoea sp. VS1 | reverse complement strand
CTTTGTAATAGTGAGTCTGATGCTAAAAAAATATTAAAAAACATTTCTGATGAACTGAACAAGTACAACTTAAATATCAATGAATCTAAAACAAAAATACATAAACTCCCAAATGGGCTTTATAGAGAACATTCTAAAAGGTATCACCCATATTCATTGTCAGGAGCAGAGTCTTTTTCATTTAGAGAGTTTGAACAAGCGGCACTCAAGGCGTTGGACATTCATTATGAGTATCCTGGCACAAGTATACTAA